>CAZEWD010000017.1:20420-20930 GCA_964515725.1 uncultured Binatia bacterium (SeqCode) | reverse complement strand
CCCTGGCGGCCCGGAGGAACGAGAATCGGGATTTCCGTCACGGCCGCCCCCGCAAACAGGTTGGCCTCTGGGGCCTGGGCCAACCCGGTGAACACGGTGGAGCCATCGCCTGTCGTCGAGCCAAAAGGCCGAGTCCCCTCGGCGGCCGCCATCTGATGCAATGCGGCAGACGCACAGAGCATCAGAAACAGGCGGAAAGCCACGGAATGCAGAAATCGTTTTTTCATGAGCACGGCCTCCCAACCTCGGTAATCACCGCAGAGAGTCTGCGGGGGGAACCGTCAACGGATCGCGAGGCAAAGGCGGGATGTTCGTCGCATTCCCCCATCCACTTCGCTGCCGATCCACATTGCGTTGCCGCAAATAGCCATCGCGCCGGCGCTGCATTTCTTCCGCCCGGCTGGTGAGTCCGCGCCGAACCTGCTCTCGGGTGAGATGCGGAGGTGCCTTGGGCTCCAGGCGTAAGGCGGCCGGCGCTGGTACCGCCTGAATCAGCGCTCCGAAGAACAT
>CAZEWD010000017.1:9446-20410 GCA_964515725.1 uncultured Binatia bacterium (SeqCode) | reverse complement strand
GTTCGCAGAATCAGTCCACTTCGACTCGTGTCTTTCATCATGTCGCCTCCCAATGCGGAACTTTGCGTACCCACTCGCGCAAAGACCGGGCCAGACTGTACGCGATGGCATTGGCCACACCGGAGGACTTCCGGCGGACTCACTTCCACAACACCCTGCATCGTCAAGTCGACGATCTCGGACACAGCGCCAGAGACGCCGCATCCCGGGGGTGGCAAAAAAACACCGTCGCCATTGTCATGGCGGCAACGGCAAAGAAATCGGTACTATTTTCAGATACGGCAACGGCGCTTTTTCATGGCGCGGGATTTGCGGAGAGTCAGACCGGTCTGTTCTGTCTCGTCAACCAATTGCAATCATGGATTTCGTTTCGATCGACACCACACGCGACCCCTTCCGGAATCAGCTTCTGGAATTGACCTCGGCGTATCGGATCGAACTGGAACGGTTGCATCAGCGGGCAGATCCAGAAATTACCGGCGGCTGGAGGAATGCGGCGGAAGCACTGGCACGGAGTGTCGAATCGGGAGCGGACGGCCCGCTTCGCGACTGGAGCGAAAGCCTGCGGCGCCTGACCCTGGTCGCATCGTCTCTGCTGTCTCACGATCCAGGCCGTTCCATGGAAATCATTGCAACGTTGGGTTTGGTGCTCGGTGTCCTGGAACGTGGCATAGAATCGGCCTTTGGCGGGGCGTCCGGGGGGCAATTCGAGCGGTTGTCCGACACATTCCTGCGCCGGACACCGGCAGAGTGGCGTTCCTGGTGCACCACGGACAGAGTGCAGTTCGAAACGTACTTACGCGATCTCGAGCCGGCGCCGCAGATCACGACAATCCCGGCGGAGCAAACGGCCACACGATCCGGGGAAGCTCACACAGAGGAAGACGAAGACGAGATTTTCCAGCGGGAGTTGCTCGAAACGTTCTTGACTGAAGTCACCGAAGGCCTGCAACGTTGCGAAGAACTGCTCGTGATCTACGAAAAGGAACCGACCGCTGCCACACTCGATGCCTTGTTCCGGCAATTTCACACCCTCAAGGGAGCGGCGGCTGCCGTAGATCTGGATGCAGCGGCGGCACAACTCCACGAGGGAGAATCCCTGCTACAAGGAATTCGCGACGGCGACGTCGACATGGACCGGTCAACACTGGTCGAGTTTCTTTTCCGTCTCGGGGACTCGGTGCGCGACCTCATCGAGAAAGCATGCGGGCGACACGTCGACTCGGTTGCAGCGGCGGGCGACATCGCCACAGAGTTGCGGAATCTCCTCGGAACACCCGCACAGGCTCCGAAAGATGGCCAGGGAACGATGGATACCGCAAAACCATCCGTTTCTGGAGACGTTGAAGCATCCGACTCCCCGGGTCTCGAACTTCTAAGGCGTAAGGCGGCGAAGGGAGAAATCGACCCTCAGCTTTTGCAGGTGATCGATGCGCTCGATCGCCGCGCCCGCCACTTCTCTGACGTCGCGGCCTCACTGCAAGAAGAGGTCAAGCAATTACGCAGCGCGCCGCTCGACGACCTGTTCCGGCGCCTGCAACGCCCGGCGCGCGATGCCGCGCGCCAGGAAGGGAAATTCATCGATTTCACGACGCATGGTGGTCAGATCCGTATCGACAGGACCATTGCGGAGCGGCTGTTCGGCCCTTTGCTCCACCTCGTGCGCAATGCCGTGGCGCACGGCATCGAAGGCCCTGCCCTGCGCGAGGCACGTGGCAAGTCGCGCACAGGAAGCATCGTATTGACCGCATTGACGGAAAACGACCATCTGACACTGTTGCTGGAAGATGATGGGAACGGGCTCGATCTCAAGGCCATTCTTGCCAAAGGTGTCGAAATCGGTTGGGTGAAGGCAGGAGAACGGGTCGAAGAGAGCGAACTGAGGCGCTGGATCTTCAAGCCCGGTTTCACCACACGAGAAGAAATCAACGAGTTGGCAGGGCGCGGTGTCGGCATGGATGTCGTGGCACGCGAGATCGAGAGTCTCCACGGCAAGATCGAGGTTGAATCCCAGGAGGGACAGGGCGCCACATTCCGAGTCGTGATCCCGCTGCAACAGGCACCGGAGGCGAAGACGTGAGCTGGCGTGATCTCCTCCGCATGAATCTGAGCGATGTGGCCAGGCAGGGCGCGGCCAAACTATCGCGTACACTGGAAAAAGACGTCGGCACACTTTTCCGGCGGCGTCCCACCGCGCCCTTGGCGCAACCACCGGCATCGCCAACCACGACACCCTCTTTACCGGTCAATCCAGCGCTCGCGTCATCCCGCCAGGAGGTAAAGGCCCCACCCACTCCTGCGCGAAACTTCACGGAGAACACGGGCAAAGAGGACGGCGATCATCTGCGGAGCCCGAGAGGCGATTGGACGGCCAGCCATGGCACGTCCGCCCTGGCCCTCGATCTGAAGCCACAGAGCCAGGCAGTCCCCATCGACGGCACACAACTCAATCCGGGCGAGATCGTTGCCGACCTGTATGAGATCGAGCGCGTTCTGGCGACGACCGGGGAGTTTACGACATATGTCGCACGACACCTGCCATGGAATCTACCGATCGTCCTCAAGGTGCCGCAGCCCGTGATTCTCGAATCGCCGAAACGGCTGCACCAACTGGCGGCCGAAAGTGGCCGATGGACAGCCTGCGGCTTCCACCCTCACATCACCTACTGTTATCAGTTGCACTTCATCGGCAAGGTACCCCTGCTCGTCATCGAGTACATGGACGGCGGAAATCTGCGCAACTGGCTGAGCGCCGCACACCCCGCGCCTCTGCGCGACAATCTCGATCTTGCCATCCAGATCTGCCAGGGTCTCAGCCAGGCCCATGCTCGCGGCGTGTGGCACGGAAGGCTCAAACCCGAGAACATCCTTCTCACGAAGGACGGTATCGCCCGCATCACGGATCTGGGAATCGCCCAGTCACGCGATACGCGAGCAGAAGCCTACGTTTCACCCGAGCGATGGGTCGATACGGAGGCGCTCGATCCGGCAACCGACATCTTCGCCCTCGGTGTCTGCCTGTACGAACTCTTCTGTGGTGCACGCCCCTACGAGGTGGCGCGCGGCCCCCGGCGCAAGCCACTCGAACCTCGCAGCAATTCGGATCGCGCCCTGCCAACGAAACTCAGCGAGATCCTGAAAGCGGCTGTCGAGTGGGATCGAGCACGCCGGCCGGTCTCTGTGGCTGAAATCGGCACGGTGCTGGCCGCGGTGTACAGGGAAACCTTCGGCCGGCCTTCCTCTTTCACGGAAACTCGGAAAATTTCATGGGAGGCCGACGGCTGGAACAACCAGGGAACCTCTGCCGCTCTGTTGGGCCGCGTCGAAGAAGCGGAAACCGCCTGGGAAAATGCGCTAGCGGTCGATCCTCACCATCTCGAAGCGATCTTCAACCTCGGTATCCTGCGCTGGCACCGTGGTGACTGCTCGGACGGCGCCCTGGTGCAGCAACTACGCCGCGCCCGTGCCGATCCTGACTCCGCACTCCCGGTCAATCAACTGCTGGCACTCGTTCATCTCGAAAGCGGTGCCGCCGATATCGCACTGCCGCTCCTCGAAGAAGTGGCACAGTCGGCACCTTCGAGCGAACTCGAGCGCCTGTTGGCGCTGGCCCGGCGGATGCAGGCCTCACAGCAAGGCAGCGTGCGCCGGCTCGACGACCACCTGCAATTCGTCTCCGGCGTGTGCATCAGTGAGGACGGCCGCTGGGCGCTGTCCGCCAGTGACGATTGCATGATCTGCTTCTGGGATCTGAGCCGGGGCACTCTTGTACGGACATTGGATGCACACACACATCGCATTGCCGGCATCGCCATGACCCCAGATGCCAGACTGGCGGTCTCGGGCAGCGACGATTTCACCTTGCGGGTGTGGGATCTCAAGAACGGCAAATGCATCAAGACGCTGCCGCTGCAGGGGAAGCTCTTCAGCGTCGGCATCACGGCAGATGGCAGGCGCGCCGTGTCGAGCAGTTCCGGCAGCGATAATTTTCTCGGCGTCGATGGCACGGTAATCCAGCTCTGGGACCTGGAAACGAGCCGTATGCTGCGGCAATTCGAGGGCCACGAGAATGCAGCCAAACCGGTGACCATCAGTGCTGACGGCCGCTACGTCATCTCCGGTTCCGACGATCACACCGTGCGCGTCTGGGACGCCCACAGCGGCGAGTGCCTGCGCATCCTGGAGGGGCATGAGCACTACGTTTCCTGCGTCGCAACGAACCATGACGGATCACGGGTTCTCTCGGGCTCGTGGGACCGTACGGTGCGACTCTGGGATGTCCAGCGGGGACGCTGCACGGGCGTCATGACGGCACACGTCGGGATTCTCACATCGGTCTACCTCAGCCGCGATGGCCGCTATGCACTTTCTGGCAGTTGGGATGGTACGGTGCGACTCTGGGATCTCGACGCAGGCCGCTGCCTGCGAACCTTCGAAGGACACGACAGCATCGTGAGCGGAGTGGCTCTGAGCGGCGACAACCGTCTGGCGATCTCCGGCGGCTGGGACCGCTCGATCCGTGTATGGGAAACTCCGAAATCCGACCTGCGGCTCTGCAAACCTCAGCTTTCTCGCCGCAAGAGCGCTGGTGTGCCGCGTTCTCCCGAACGCCTCGCCAATGACCTCCTTCTGGATGCAGAACGCGCCTCGGCTGAAAACCGTTTCGCCGATGCTCTGCGCATCCTGGAAGAATTGCGCCTGAAAGGAACCCCCGAAAACACCGAACGGATCCGCACCCTCGAACGGCGCATGGCTCTGCGCTGTCCAATGACAGCCCTGAGGAACGCCCAATTCCTGGACAGTTTCGATGCTCCCGCCGTCGTGGTGGCGGCTCAATGGAGCGGAGAGGGACGGAGCCTGTTCACCGCCGGACGCGACAATCAGGTGCACTTCTGGGATGTTGCCGCGAAACGATGCCTGCGAACGTTGAGCGGCCACACGGATCGCATCCACGCGCTGCGATTGGCGCACAACGGTGCCCTTGCCGTAACGGCGAGCAGCGACACCACCCTACGACTGTGGGATCTGACAAGCGGCACCACGCTACGCACTCTCGAAGGACACCAAAGCGTGGTCAGTGATGTCACTTTCACAGATGAAGAGCGATGTGTCCTCTCCGCCGGGTTCGATCACACGCTCCGGCTCTGGGAACTCGGAAGCGGCGAGTGCATACGCCTCTTCCGAGGCCACCTGCGTCAGGTGACCTCGGTGGTGGACCTCCCGGGCCTGCGCTGGGCCGCATCGGGCAGTTACGACGCCAGCATTCGCCTGTGGGATCTCGCCTCCGGGCGATGCATCAAAATCCTGGATGGACATCGGAGTGCCATCACTGCACTCGCCCTCAGCTCAGACGAAATGCTGCTCGCCTCGGCCTGTGCTGACGGCAGATTGCACATCTGGAATCCGGTTTCGGGCAAGCTCCTGCAGATCCTCGACGGCCATACGGGAGCCGTGACGGCGGTCCGGATCAGCCGGGATGGCCGTTGGGTGTTCTCGGGGAGCGTGGATGGAAGCGTGCGCGTATGGGAATTGTCCAGCGGCAATGGGATCGAGGCACTTCACTCCGGAGGTCCGGTCATCACGAATATCGCACTCACCGATGAGAGCGATTTGTTGTTGGCCGCCGACGCGGCGAGGTCACTCAAGTTGCTCGAACTGCAATGGGACTTCGCCGTGCCGGCGGAGGACACCGCTCAGGACACTCCAGATACGGCGCCGGGATATTCCGATATCAGAGCCTGAATTACACCGAAAAGAATGAGGGGATTTCGCGCAGCGGCACCCCTTGTGTTAGTCAGACAGGGCGTCCATGGCGAAAGGTAAATCCATCTATGCCTGCCAGTCGTGCGGTTTCCAGTCACCACGCTGGCTCGGCCGCTGCCCAGATTGCCAGGCCTGGAATTCGCTCGTCGAGGAGCGAGAGATCACGCCGATACCCGCGAGTCGCTTTGCGGCAGCGCGGCCGGACAGTCCGGCGACACCGATTCGTGATGTCGAAGCCAGCGATACGGCACGCAGTGTCTGCGGCATTGACGAACTCGATCGTGTTTTGGGAGGCGGAGTCGTTCCCGGCTCGGTCATCCTGATCGGTGGGGATCCCGGCATTGGCAAGTCCACCCTCGTTCTCCAGACCCTGCACGCCCTGTGCCGGAATCAACCGACGCTCTACGTGTCGGGGGAAGAGTCGCCACAACAGATCAAGATGCGCGCCGATCGGCTGGGTATCGATTCCGACAAACTCCTGGTGCTGGCGGAAACAGCACTCGAACGAATCATGGAACAGGCAAGAAGCATCGCTCCCGCCGCAATGGCCATCGACTCGATCCAGACGGTTTTCACCGAGCAACTCAGCTCGGCACCCGGCAGCATCGGCCAGGTGCGTGACAGCGCCGCACAACTCGTTCTGCTGGCAAAGAGCATCAATCTCCCCACCATCCTGGTCGGCCACGTCACCAAAGAAGGAGCTTTTGCCGGGCCTCGCGTTCTCGAGCACATGGTCGATACCGTGCTGTATTTCGAAGGCGACCGTGGGCATCCCTTCCGTATCCTGCGCACGGTGAAGAACCGCTTCGGGTCGACCAACGAAATCGGCGTGTTCGAAATGAAGGAAAGCGGGTTGCAGCCCGTTGCCAACCCGTCTGCACTGTTTCTCGCGGAACGGCCCGTCGAGGTTTCCGGATCCGCCGTCGTCGCCAGCATGGAAGGCACGCGACCGATCCTCGTCGAAGTGCAGTCCCTCGTGTCGCCCACATCGCTCGGCACGCCGCGGCGCACCACTCTGGGAATCGATCCCAACCGAGTGGCACTGCTGGTGGCTGTGCTGGAAAAGAAGATGGGGCTGCACCTCATCGGACAGGACGTCTTCGTCAACGTCGCTGGCGGAGTTCGCCTGGATGAACCGGCGGTCGATCTGGGCGTAATCGCAGCCGTGGCCTCGAGTTTCCTCGACAAACCGATCGATCCCCACACCCTGCTGATCGGGGAGATTGGCTTGGCCGGAGAGGTCCGCGCCGTGGGGCAGGTCGAGTTGCGTGTCCGTGAGGCGATGAAGCTGGGGTTCACGCGCTGCATCCTGCCGGAATCATCGAAGCGCCAGGTCCCACCTTTGGAAGGGGTCGAATTGCTCGGAGTCAGCTCATTGGCCGAAGCCTGGGACCTCCTTTTTTAGAATTTGCCAGGGTGATCGCGCTCCACCGGGGAGGCCCGGGGGCATGGCAGACTGCCGTCCTGAGGTTCCTGATGATCGACCGGGACAAGGAAAGAGATATTTTTCCTTGCATGCCAGGTGTTGCAGGATGATGCCGGCCGTGGTAGTCGGCAAGCCTTCAAAGCCGGTGTCAATCGGCAAAAATCTGTGGTACGGCGGGCCAACTCGAATGGGTTCGTACCACGGGTAGGTCAATCAAGTTCAAACCGCGGAAAAAGCGCGGGAGCCGTAGTCGAAGTCGTCCAGTGACGAAGGAGTAGCGGCGTGTAAATCGATCCAAGTCAGCCGGTGGTGCCAATGGCTCTTCCCCGCCTCGGCTGGCGCTCAAGACCAAAAAAGGGAGGAACCCATGCGTTCTACAACTTCGGCGATCCTTGCGGTCGCGATCGGTGTCTCGACGTTGGCCGGCTGCGGTGCAGCCCGTCGTGACTCATCCGAAGCACATTGGTGGCGGTGGGAAACGAGTAAGGATCAACCACGCCCCAACCTCTCACAACAATACGGAATCGCCGAAAAACCTGAACGCAGCGCACTCCTCGATTCGAAAAGTTTCAACCTCAATCATCCGGAAGTCTCCGATTACGTCGCCCGGTACCAAACTGAACTGCGTGGCTTTTACGGCAGAGCCCTCGAACGTAGCGGTCTCTACGTTCCTCGTATCGAACCAATTCTCGAAAAAGAAGGCATCCCACCCGCATTTGCCTATCTTCCATTGATCGAAAGCGGTTTCCGGACGCAGGCCGTCTCTCCGGCGCGCGCGGTGGGCCTGTGGCAGTTCATCCCCGACACCGGCCGGCGCTATGGCCTGCGGATCGACGGTTTCGTCGACGAACGGCGCGATCCGGTGAAGTCGACGCATGCCGCAGCACGCTACCTGAAGGATCTCTACAGCATGTTTGGCGACTGGCACCTGTCGCTGGCAGCTTACAACACAGGGGAAGGACGCATCAGCCGCATTCTGAATACCAGCGAGGCGGATGACTTCTGGGAAATGAGCGAGCGGGGCTACCTTTTCCGCGAGACCCGGAACTATGTCCCCGGTTTCCTTGCAGCCCTGCGCATAGCTGCTGCGCCAGAGGTCTACGGATTCAATCCGTCGAATCGCGAACCGGAAGAGTACGAAGTGGTGCACGTCAACCAGCTCTGCCCGCTGAGCAAGGTTGCGGAATGGTGTGGCACATCGACGGATACCATCAAAGAACTGAATCCCGCGTTGCACCGCGGCCTGGTGCCGCCAACCGGGTACCACGTGCGTGTCCCCAAGGGAACCAAGTCGGCGTTCGAGTCTGTCTACGCACGGTTGAGTGCGAAGGAGCTTGCAGCCATCGAACGCAGCGCACTCCCGCCCGTCGTGGCCAGAAAGAGATGTACGCGTCGTGCGGGACGTACGGTTTGCAGCCCGGCGAACAAGACCGTTGTGGCAAACAGAGCCGCGGGATCAAACAAGACCGTGGTGACGAACAAGAGTCGCAGTACGGCAAAGACGCAGGGAAACAAGGCGGTTCGCAACAAAGGCAAGGTTCAGGTCGTGCAGGCTAATTCCAAGATCCGCACGGCATCTACCAGTCGCAAGGCCACCCAGGTCGCCTCGAACAGCAAGCGCACACGGCGCGCGGTGGATTGATCGACACGACCCGTTCTGCCTCATTGATGGACCATGAGGCAGAACAGCCGAGGGCGATGGATCCCGTCCTACCTCCCGGGCGTCGCCCTCTGGCCATCGCCTCCAGTGCGCTGGCCACCCAAAGAACGGATGGCCGCCGATTGGCCGTCTGCCGAAACTTTGGTTATACGGAACGTCGTGCGCCGTGAAATCAAACACATTTTCGCGGAAAGTGTCCGTGTCAAACAGGCCTTTGCGCGTGACCACACGACATCACTCATCGCCGCCGTCCAGATGGTCGTGGATGTCATCCGCGCAGGCAACAAGCTTCTGACCTTTGGCAACGGTGGGAGCGCGGCGGACGCACAACACATCGCTGCCGAGTTCGTGAACCGGTTCAAGATCGAGCGCCCGCCGCTGGCGGCGATCGCTCTTACCACGGACTCTTCCGCCCTCACGAGCATCGCCAACGACTACAGCTATACGGAGGTGTTTGCCAAACAGGTGCGGGCCCTCGGCCGCCCCGGTGATGTCGCCCTGGCAATCTCCACCAGCGGCAACGCTCCGAACGTTCTACGCGCGGTCAAGGTCTGCCGGCAACTCGGAATCCACACGATCGCCCTGACCGGCGGCAGTGGAGGTAAATTGGCGCAAGCGGCCGAGTTGGTGTTGTGTGTGTCGGGAACCAGCGAAACAGCGCGCATTCAGGAAACGCATTGTCTGATCGGACACGTCCTCTGCGAACTGGTCGATGCGCAACTGTTCCCGCAGCGGAAGGATTGACGCATGGCGCGACGGGTTGGCGCTCCGCCCTTGGACCTCCGCAAAGTGCGCACCTATCCGTTGCGGCGGCGGCGCAGCATCGTCGAAGCCACCGCGCTGGCCACCCCTTTCCGTCCGGGCGCCAGCATGCACGAGTTCCTTGCCGGCCTTCCCGATATTCTGGCGGCACGCGAGTTGAAGGACGTCGCGACACAGATCGCCCTCCGCCACCGGCGCGGCAAGCGACTCATCCTCGGAATGGGTGCTCATCCCATCAAGGTGGGTTTGAGTCCTCTGATCATCGACTGGATGGAACGAGATCTGATCTCGTGTCTGGCAATGAACGGCGCCTCGATCATCCATGACTTCGAACTCGCCTATGCCGGCGTCACGTCAGAAGACGTCGCTGCGCAACTGCGTGATGGCAGCTTCGGCATGGCAGCCGAGACTGGGGAGTTTCTCAATCTGGCGGTTCGTCGCGCTGGGTCAGAGGAAGGTCTCGGGGCCGCAGTGGGCCGAGCCATGCGAGAGGCACGCCTGCCAGGCTGTGAACGAAGTCTCCTGACGACCGGCGCACGCCTGGGAATTCCGGTGACGGTCCACGTCGCCATCGGAACAGACATCATTCATATGCACCCGAGTGCGGATGGCGCAGCCATTGGCGCCACGAGCCTGCGAGACTTCCATCGCCTCGCCGCTGCCGTTGGCCAGCTCAATGGCGGCGTTTTTCTCAATCTCGGCTCCGCCGTCCTCATTCCCGAGGTGTTCGTGAAAGCGCTCAACCTTGCCCGCAACGTCGGCAAAAAGGTGGGCAGACTGCTCACCATCGATATGGACTTCCTACGGCAATACCGCCCGCAGATGAACGTCCTCCAACGGCCCACACAGGACGACGGCAGAGGCGTCCACCTCACCGGACACCACGAAATCATGTTTCCACTGCTCCACGCCGCCGTCATCGAGGCACTCGAAAGATCTCGATCGTGACCACACACAACGCAGGATCGGCGCCCTTCAACCCATTTGAACCAGAAGGCGATCAGCGTTTTCCCCGAAGCCGTGGCGGATCGTCCGGGAGATTTTTCGAGACAACCTTCTGACCTCTCAAAGCGGACAGCCGCCTGACCGCTGATCCAACTTCGAGACGGCTCGTCCGACCGCCTGCTGCGCAACTTCCTCGTCTGGATTTCGGGCGAATTGCTGGTAGAAAGGTCGGGCGTCGGCCAGTCGCAGATCACGTTTGGCCGAAGCATGGTTGCAAGGAGGACGGGGATGAAGCGATTGGCACGTTTCACGTTGGCTGTGTTGATTACGACAGCTTGCATGGTTCCTTCCGTGGTCTACGCGGAGGCGGAAGAGGGCTTGTTCGCGGGTCTTGACCTGGGCGCTGCC
>CAZEWD010000017.1:3506-9436 GCA_964515725.1 uncultured Binatia bacterium (SeqCode) | reverse complement strand
TGGATGCGGGCGGGACATTCAGCCCATATATCGGATACATGTTGAATGATTTCGCCGGTCTGCAGGGCCAGCTTCAGGTCGCGGGCTTTTCCAACGACGACCGGCCGGGCATTCGCGATAGAGAGTCGACGTGGGCATTCGGCGCACACGCCGGGCCTCGTCTCCAACTACCCTTCACAATCGCCGAACTGGGCATCACACCTCATATCACCTACCAGGCTGGTCTCTTCACCGGCCTGCGGAGCGATACACCGATCAGCCGCACATCGTGGGGCTATTCGACCGGCGCTGGCGTGGACTTTCAACTGACGGACGAATTCCACCTCGGCCTCTTCGGCAGGTACAACTGGCTGGATCAACGCGTCACCGCCGGCAAAAGCGTGGAATTTGTCACGACCGGAATCAGCCTGACGTACCGCATGGTTGAACCGGAATAGCTGGCCCGCACAGGCCGTTCCCCTGCGCCTCGTGCCAATACCACGCGCACTCCTTTTCGATATCGAAACGATCGGCGACGTCACGGAGGCGAACCACGACGCGATCGCCGGTTTCGCGCACAAAGCGGAGCGATCCGCCCAGGAATTTGCAGCGCTCTGCCCTCCTTTGGCGCGCGTGGTGTGCATTGGCCTGTACGACCTGGCCAGCGATCGGCTCGACGTCATTTACGACAGCAACCTCGGCAATGGCGCCGACCGCCAGGAGGCCCACGTCCCGGAGCAAGGCCGAAGTGAATCGCACGTCTGCCGGTTCGAGAAAGCCAACGGCGAGGCTGACCTGCTCGGTCAGTTCGCGCAACGCGTCACGGCACATTTTGAAACGCCGGACGCTCATCTCGTAAGTTTCAACGGAAACGGCTTCGACCTTCCGGTCCTCATCCACCGCAGCGTCAGGCACGGTGTGCATCTGTTACGCCACACCCTATCCCCAGCGCTCCAGGCCGGTTCGTTGCGTCACATCGACCTGATGGAGGTGTTCACATTCGAGGGAAGAGTCCGGCGCTATCCGTTGGCGCTCTACTCGACAGCTTTTGGATTCGCCTCGTCGAAACAAAACATGGATGGCCCTGCGGTCGCTCCTGCTGTGGCCGATGGGCGAATTCTCGATGTGGCGCAGTACTGCGCCGCCGATGTGATCGCAACCACCGAACTGTATCGCCGCTGGTTTGGGATCCCCGTCAATCCGGCCGTCTGACTTCGATTTCACACACAGAATTGCGGCGTCCCTGCACCAGATTGGCAACCCCTATGCAGGATCACTGCACCCAGAAAAAAAGGCCCTACGCTCCTGCGTAGGGCCCCGGGTATGACTCCTCGGCTGATTGCCACCGCCATCTGCCGTGGCAATCAGCGCGAAGTGGGAACCTGAAATCGGGTGCCCCTTTATTTCGCAAACCCTTTCACGACCGGTGCAACCGCCTTCAGATCCGCATCGGGCAACGACTTCACGGGCTGTTTGTGTTTCTTGTTCGTCTTGATCTTTTCAACGATTTCGTCGTCCGACATCTTGGCAACTTCCGCGTTGCCCGCCAGGGCAGGCACCTTCATCGACTTCCCCGTTGAGGTGTCCGCCGCGCCCGTCTCACCGTGGCACTTCGCGCACTTCTCCTTGTAAATGGCCGCTCCGTCGGCGGCAAAAACCGGCGATCCAAAGACCAACATCAAGGCTCCAACTCCAGCAATCCGGCGTATCATGACACTCCCTCCTCTTGGGTAGAAGCAGCCTACACTGCGTTGCCGTCACTAAGCGCCCAGTCCATTTCCCAGTCAAGCAGCGATACACACGTTGACCGAAAAATCTCCAGGAGCGGCCAATCGACCATCGGAGACGGTCCCCGGCGCCGTCTGGCCAGCCAGCAGAGATCTGTCTCCGTAGCCTCGGGAGTCCACACCGGCAGATTGACTGGAACGTCACGGACGGTAGGCTCCGCTGCATGGACTTCGAACATTCCGAAAAGGCACAAGAGTACATCACTCTGGTCGAACGATTCCTGCGGGAGCGGATCATCCCAAACGAGCGGACCTATTATGATCAGCTCGCACATACGGACGACTGGCGCCAATGGCGGATTCCACCGATTATCGAAGAGCTGAAAGCCGAAGCAAAGTCTCTCGGCCTGTGGAACATGTTCCTCCCCGACAGCGAATACGGCGCCGGACTTGACAATCGCGACTATGCACCAATTGCCGAACTGACGGGACGCAGTTTCATCGCGCCAGAAGTCTTCAACTGTAGCGCACCGGATACCGGTAATGCCGAAGTCCTCGTGCGCTATGGCTCGGAAGAGCAGAAGGAGCGGTGGCTCAAACCACTGCTCGATGGCGAAATCCGGTCGAGTTTCTCGATGACGGAGCCCGCTGTAGCTTCGAGCGACGCCACCAACATGAAAGCCACCTGCGAAGTCGAAGGAGACCAGGTGGTACTCAACGGCCACAAGTGGTGGACCAGCGGTGCCGGGGATCCGCGCTGCAAGTTTCTCATTTTCATGGGTGTGACCGATCCGAATGCGGAACGCCACCAACGTCACTCGATGGTGTTGGTGCCAATCGACACCCCGGGAGTGAAGATCCTGCGCATGGTTCCCGTTTTCGGCCATCTCGGCGAACCACACGGGCATGCCGAGATCCTGTTCGACAACGTGCGTCTACCCCGGAGCTATTTCATCGCCGGACCCGGCCGCGGCTTCGAGGTTGCGCAGGGCCGTCTCGGACCCGGTCGGATTCACCACTGCATGCGTGCCATCGGTGCTGCGGAGAGAGCACTCGAACGTCTCTGCCAGCGCGCTGTGGGCCGCGTTGCGTTTGGCAAACCGCTGGCCAATCTCGGCGGGAACCGGGACATCATCGCGAACTGCCGTATCGCCATCGACCAGGCTCGGTTGCTGACTTTGAAGGCAGCCTGGGCTCTCGATCGCTTCGGCACGTTCGGGGCATTGACCGATATCTCAGCCATCAAAGTCGTTGCACCGAACGTGTTGCAAATGACCGTCGATGCAGCCATCCAGATCCACGGAGGGGAAGGAGTGGCAGACCCGGAACTTTCGCTGCTCATGGCCATGGCACGTGTGCTGCGTCTCGCCGACGGTCCTGATGAAGTGCACAGGGGCATGGTCGCAAGACTCGAATTGAAAAAATATCATTGAACCCGAACAAACGGCGGATCGAACCCATGGACCCGAGTGGGAGGCGGAACTGATGTCGAAGGATCTGGTGGCGGAGGAAAGAGAATACCTGATCAGACTGCTCTCGAAGCGTCACACCGAGTTACTTCACGAGTTACATCACGCCGTAACGCGCGAGTACAAGGCCGGTCTGAAGCAAGAGATCGAGCTGACCGATCGGGTCAAGGAGAAACTCGAAGGCAAGTGAGCTGAAGTCGGAGTATGCCGGGGCCTGTGGCCCAGCACATCATCACCGACCCGGCTGCATCAGAGGAGGGATGAGGTCAGATCCCGCCGCAGGCCGTCGTTCAACGGCGCTGCAAGCTGCGGACCCCTGGGGATCCGAACGTCGCCTCGAAGGCAGGATCCCGCTTTTCGTCAACGACCACGAAACCGGCCCCCTCATACGCGCGTTGCGCGGGCGTGTTTCCAATCAATACGCCAATCTGGAACAGTGTGTGGCCACGCCTGCGCCCTTCGTCGACGATCGAGCGGAGAAGCGCATGAATGAGCCCCTTGCCCCGTCGTTCCGGACGAGTGGCCACCCATTCGACGATCCAGGCATCCTCCGGTTGCTCGGAAACACAGGTCAGAAAAGGCTGGACCCGCTGTTCGAGCGCACCCAGTCGCTCCATGCCCCAACCCTCGGGAACCACGGCTTCCAGCAAGGCCTGGATGAATCTCTCGCCGGTGGCAAGCTTCGGCTCGTCATAGGCCGACAATCCAGCAGCGGGTTCACCGTCCACCTCGGCAACCAGAAAACGCGACCAGTGGCTGAACGAAACGGCTTCGGCACGACAGATCCGTTCGATGATACGCAAACGGTATTCATCGGGACCGGGAATCGCCAGATCCCAGAATCCGAATGGCAGGTGGGAGCGAGCGGCCTCCTGTTGGATCCAGGCCAGAAAAGGCACATCATCGATGGTTGCAGGGCGGATCGAAAACTCCATTGCTGCGTCTTGCCACACGGCAACATGTACGGGAAGCCTCACAGAGTAAACAGATCGATGATCCTCTCGTCTGGCGTACAGGACCAGGTATGATCGACAGCACTGAGGGCAAAGTAATGCGATGAGTTATCGATTGTCTGACGACGAAAGAATCCTGCAGGCAACCGTTCGGTCCTTCGCGGAGAAGGAGTTGGCACCACTCGTGGCGGAAGCGGAGAGTAGTGGACAATTTCCGCGACAGCAGATCCTGCCACGCATGGCAGAACTCGGCCTCCTCTCGATTGGAGTGCCACCCTCGCTCGGGGGAGTGGGTGGGAGCACCCTCATGTTCTGCATCGTGGCGGAGGAAATCGCCCGTATCTGCGGTGGTTTTGCCATTGCCGTCATGGCTTCCGTACTCTCGCCTGCTGTTCTCGTGCGAATGAACGGAGAGGGCAAGGCCGGACCGATGCTCGAACCTCTGTTGCAAGGGCTGGTCTTGCCAGCGATGGCTTTCACTGAGCCGGGTGCTGGCTCCGACCTCGCGGCTCTTCGTACCAACGTGCGCAAGACAGACCAGGGGCTCCTGCTGAATGGTACGAAGACCTTCATTTCAAATGGACCCATTGCGGACGCCTATCTCGTGGCAGCAATTCGCGCCGACTATCTCGATCTGCCACGTGAGGAGAGATCCGGGGGAATCGGCGTACATGTGGTGCTTCGCGGCGCACCTGGATTCACCGTCGGACCGCCGTTGCGCAAACTCGGGATGCGTTCGAGTCCAACAGGTGAATTACACTTCGAGGAAGTCGTCGTAGCCGGCACTGAGGTAGGTGTGACATCATCGGGCCTGCGTGCCGAGCGCGGCATGCGAGCAATGATGGAACTGCTCGATTTTAACCGGCTCTATATCGCAGCTCTCAGCGTTGGGCTGGCGCAAGCCGCATTCGAAGCTTGTCTGCCCTATGCGAAAACGCGAGTCGCCTTCGACAAGCCCATCGCTGCACACCAGGCCACCGGCTTCAAGCTGGCGCGTATGGCCATGAAGCTCGATGCAGCACGCGCCCTGATCCAGCGTGCCTGCGAGATCTATGAGGCAGGCGAACGTTGTGCGCGGCAGGTGAGCGAAGCAAAACTGTTTGCCACAGAATCGGCGGTCGAAATCACCGGAGACGCCGTTCAGATTCACGGCGGCTACGGATACACGGAGGACCTTCCCGTCGAGCGCTATTTCCGCGACGCCAGGGTCGGTACGATCTGGGAGGGCACGAGCGAAATCCAACAACAGATCATCTGCCGGGAGTTGGGCATCACATCACGCTAGAAAAAACCTCCCCATGTCCAAAGACACCACCCGGCGTGCCAGACGAAAGCGAGAGAGCGCCGGGGCTGAACTTTCCGTGCGGTGGGAAGGCAAAGGCTACGAGATGTGGGACGAACGGAAGGAATTGCAATGAAATTCTCGATCAAGGTGGATCCTACGACATGGCAGCCGTACCTCTCCACGACTGTACGGGGGAAGGCGTTGCTCATGGATCCCTTCACCAACAAGGGTACGGCATTCACCGAAAGAGAGCGCGATGAACTCGACCTGCACGGCCTTCTGCCCCCGGCAGTCTGCACGATGGACCAGCAGTTGGAACGCGTCTACAGAAGTTTCCAGGCCAAACCGACACCCATCGAGAAGTTCATCTACCTGACCAGCCTCCAGGACCGGAACGAAACGCTCTTCTTCCGCCTCGTACAGGAGCACATCGATGAGATGATGCCCATCGTCTACACGCCGGTGGTCGGGGAAGCATGCCAGAAGTTTTCCCACATCTATCGGCGCGGCAGAGGCC
>CAZEWD010000017.1:0-3496 GCA_964515725.1 uncultured Binatia bacterium (SeqCode) | reverse complement strand
TATCGAGAAAGTTCTGTCGAACTACCACACCCGCACACCGTCGGTGATCGTCGTCACCGACGGCGAACGCATTCTCGGCCTTGGCGATCAGGGTGCTGGCGGGATGGGGATTTCGATCGGCAAACTGTGCCTCTACACGCTCTGCGCCGGGGTATCGCCCTACGGCACGCTACCCATCATGCTCGATGTAGGCACGGACAACGAAGAGCGCCTACGTGACCCGCTGTACCTTGGATTACGACAGAAGCGGGTGCGCGGTGAGGCCTACCAGAGTTTCGTTGATCGATTCGTCACCGCGGTCAAACGCGTCTATCCACACGTGCTGCTGCAATGGGAAGACTTCCTCAAAGAGAATGCACTCACCCAACTGAAGCGCTTTCGCCATGAGCTGCTCACATTCAACGACGACATCCAGGGAACGGCCGCAATCGTGCTGGCCGGCATTCACGGAGCCTTGCGACTGACAGGCCAGGAGATGCGTGACCAGCGATTGGTCTTCGTTGGAGCAGGAGCCTCGGCGCAAGGTATCGCCGATCTCTTCGTGGCAGCCCTGGTTGAAAGTGGAGTGCCACTCGGTGAGGCCCGGCGACGGATCTGGACGGTGGACACAAAAGGACTGGTCACCCGGGATCGTTCTGGTCTCGAAGAATTCAAGGCTGCCTACGCAAGAGAAGCCAGCGAGATCGCGGAGTGGACCTGTGCGGACCGCACACGCATTACCCTCGACGAAACAATTCTCCACGCCAGGCCCACAATCCTGATCGGTGTGTCAGCGACCCCGGGGACCTTCACGGAAAGTGCCATCCGATTGATGGCGAAACTAAACGAACGCCCCGTGATCCTGCCGCTATCGAACCCGACGTCCAGGAGCGAGTGCACACCGGAGGACGCTCTGCGTTGGACAGAAGGCCGTGCCATCGTGGCAACCGGAAGCCCTTTTGCCCCCGTGGAGTTTGCTGGACGCACGTATCGCATCGGCCAGTGCAACAACTCGTTCATCTTTCCCGGCCTGGGACTCGGCGCAAGCCTCGCTCGCGCCCGGCACGTCAGTGACGGGATGTTTCTTGCGGCCGCACAGGCGCTTGCCGGAACGGTAACCCAGGACGACCTTGCACAATCGGCTGTGTACCCACACCTGCGTCGCATCCGTGAATGTTCCTGCATAGTGGCGTGTGCGGTCATTCGGCGCGCAGTGACGGACGGACTCGCGGATCCCGAAGTGCTGGTGACATTAGAGGAGACAGTCCGGCGATCCATGTGGACGCCGGAATATCTGCCCATACGGTATGAGCCAGCGCGGGAGGGATTATGACCCTTCCGCAGCCGTGATGTATCCGTTCAGCGTGGGCGGAGCAGAACAACCGGAATATCGCGCTTCGTGCCGGCCTGGTACGTATCGTACCCGGGCCATTGCGCAGCCATCATGGGCCACACCCGTTTCTTGTCGGCAGCCGCCCCCGTGCGGGCGGTGACCGGAATCACTTTGTCCCACACCTGGATGTCAACGTCGGGGTGCGCCATCAGGTTCAGGTACCAATGAGGGTGGTCGGGTGCACCGCCTTTCGATGCCACCAGCACGTAATCATCACCATCACGGCCATAGATGAGTGGGATCTTCCGAAGTAGTCCCGACTTGCGACCGCGTGTGTGGACGATCAGGCAACTCGTGCCATTCCAATCGTGGCCGACCTTTCCACCGGTCGCTTCGTACTCGCGAACATGATCGTCACCGAACAGGCTGTAATCAGGCATCGTATCTCCCCCTCGGAGTGGCCCTCTCGTCCCTGAAATGCTTCGGACGCGGAGCGCCAGGGTTCTGCTGCTGCGATATCACTCGGTCTTTTCGGTCTGACGCGAATCGATACGATCCACGGCGATCCACTTGCGGCCGTCTTTTTCTTCCACACGGCCGACTACGGTTGCGGGCCGCTTTGAGTCGCACACTTCGCCAAACGCGTCCGCTGCTGGGCCGGCAGCCAGCCAATACTGAGTTTCCTTGCCCTCAGCATCCTTCGCAAGGAGAACATTCTGACACTCATTGACACCCTTCACTTTGAGGGTACATCGGGCGCACACGATCTCGCCGTCGAGCGACACCGCGTCGTCGGCACCGCCGCTAACGGCATTGAACGCAAGAACCAGAAAGAGGACGATCACACCCGAAACAAACCTGCGCATCTCTGACCTCCTGTGCCGGTAACGATGATGCCACCGGCGAATCATGATCCGAACGCTCATCATACCCAGGAACGGATATCCCCTGCCAGGGGGCGCGGAATCGCTCCGATAGACCAGCCCGGGGCAGACGGATCGAGAAAAGAATCCTGACTCCCGGGGCATCTCAATCGCTTCTGGCACGGTATTCCGACACATCGTTTCGCAGAAATGCAGAGTAGTCCGCCGTCCAACAACTGCCGAGATCATTCCGTAACTGGACGGTAACGGGGAGAGAAAAGCCAAGATTTTCGATCGGCAGGAACGCACCTTTGCCTGCAAGTGTGATGCGCGCCCTGGCGTCGTTGCCGGCCTTGAGGCCGAGGCGGGTGACACCGCTGGCGGCCGCATTGCCCAAACGGCTGGAGTACCGGAAGCCGCTCCGCGTGCGCTTCCAGCAAGGTCGAGCATTGCAAGAACCCCCGGCAAACATCCCCACTTCGATGCGTGGCTGTGGGTCGGAGGATTGATCGTAGAGGCACAGTGAGTAGCGTGTATTCCGGGTCGGATCACCGAAGTCGGCAATCGCTGTTGCCTGGCCTTTGTTCCAGCGCCACGCCAATCCATCGCGCGTATCGAGGATGTGATCCTTGAGCTGTACAAATGCGGCACGTGACTTGGACGGTGCGCGGCAAAGCGCTGCGGGCAGGGGCGCCGCAACACCGGCGCATGAACCCGCGCCGTCGCACGCATCGCTGTTCGTACACAGCTTACCGTCGTTGCAGGCCGAGCCGATGAGTTCGAACGTGCAAGTCGAGCTGCAACAATCGCCGTTCTGGACGTTCCCATCATCGCACTGCTCAGCGCCGCAGACGATGCCGTTACCGCACGTGCTCGATGCGGTGCAGTTGCTGTCGCAACCATCGCAGTCGATCAGGTTCCCATCGTCACAGCTCTCGCCGATGTCGACGACTCCGTTGCCGCAGGTGATTTCGTCGGCACCGATATCGACTCGCGCCCCTGACACACGCGGGGCTCCGTCGATATCCGTTTCCCCCGGACCGGCCACATAGGCCGGATCGCCCGCATCGCGTGCCGGTGAAGTCGAACGCAGATGAAAATCATCTGTCGCCGCATTGACGAACTGAGGATCGACGGCCAGGGCGTTCAGCTCCTGCCCGCTTCCCGTCTGGAACGCCGGTAACCCCGCATAGACGGTGCCCTGCCAGACAAACACGGGTATCGCAGCGCTCGTGAACCACAGGTTGTAATCGAGATGATTGTTGTGGCTTGCAATGTGTTATCTTTCGCCCCCCACGTGCGGTCCCAGGGCAGGCAGGAG
>CAZEWD010000016.1:20382-22340 GCA_964515725.1 uncultured Binatia bacterium (SeqCode) | reverse complement strand
AGTTCGCAGGTGCCCTGCAGGGGCAGCGCGCCAAGAAGGGCATCATGATCACAACGTCGTCATTCTCCTCAGACGCGCGTGAGTACGTCTCGAAGATCGACAACAAGATCGTCCTCATGGACGGCATCGAACTCGCAAACCTGATGATTGATCACAATCCTGGCGTCAGTCCCATGGCAAGCTACGAGATCAAGAAGCTCGACACGGACTACTTCACCGAGTAGGGCTGCTTGCCCAACAATGAGATCGGGCTGGTTCGCTTCGCTCGCAGCTCATCTTACAGACGTCACGTGATTACACGCTCCTCCGTCACGCACACGGAGTCGAGGATCGGCGATGAACGTCGCCTCTTGACACCCACGCGGCAAAATCCATAAAACCGCTGCTAATTCATACACTTACAGCGACCTAATCGGAAAACCTTCGACTAGCACCATACCCGGATTCGCCCGCCATGCTGATTCCCGAGGCTCTGCTTGACTATCCGCGCCGATCAGGACGGGGAGTTTGACCTGGTCTGGTTCGCGGGCGGCATTGCACGGCTCCCTTGCATGAATGCAAGGCCTTGCGGGAATGCAAAGTTTCTCCGGACGTCCCGCCCAATTCGATCTATCGATCCTTCCGTTTTCATGGGCGGCATACGACTTGCTGTCTCCCTGCTTCGCCAAGTTCTTCCTCTGGAGACAACATCACGATGGATCGTTCACAACGCCAATCTTTCGCTCAACCCCGGAACCTCGATCTCGATGACAGTGAGCTTCACCTCGCCTCAGAGGGATCGATGTCCGGAGGTGAGTCCCGCACGGGTCAACTCACCGGCACTCGCGCCCTCATGCTTGCCGTCCTCGAGGACGGTATTCGCAGCTATCTCGGAACTTCAAAGCTGCTGGTACAAGATGCAGAGTACTGGATCTTCTCGCACCGGCGGTATTCCCCGTTCGCCTTCCCCGTCGTCTGCGAGATCCTCGGTCTCAATCCCGATGCCGTGCGCCGTACCCTGCGCCGGATGAAGGATGACAATGTGTCGCCACGCCAGGCAATCCCTCGTGCCCGCCAGAACGTACGCGTCCCCGGACGCGTACACCCGCGCCGCCACTGATCTGATCCCACAACACTCCGCCGGCTTACTTTACGCCTCTCGCACGACGTAAAACCGTCTTCCTGGATCAAGGCGATCCTGATCCGGCAAATGCCGGACCGGAACTCCGTGGTCAGTCGCCAGTCTCGCCGGTCCGCTGACCTTCAACGTTACTCACCCGCACGCGAGGTGCAAAAACGCCTCGTCCGATACGAGCTGCCGCCGTCTTACGGAGCCGGTGGTTCGCATTCGCCGAGTAACGGGCGCTCATCGGGGATGTCGCCGTCACACAGCCCCGTGCAGGTGTTTTCGATCAGGCCCGTCTGCAGGAATTGCATCGCCTGCCGGATCGTCGCAGGCGAGCTCACGTGCCGTGAATGTGGGTCACATACGCCACTGGAAAATTGGTTTGCCAGCGGCGGCAGGAACTGCTGGTGGGCAGGGTTGAGGACGTCGAGTTCACCAAGGTCATGGAAAATGACGGCACTCGGTACCGGCCCGGCAACGTCCGGCATACCTTCCAGTCCCTGCTGGATCGACCCGGCCAACACCGGCAGATTCAGGGATCGCGCCGCGATCTCCGTGCAGACATTCGGCGCCGCACCGTCGAGCCATGCAGCCGCGTAGAGCAGTTGTTTGGGTTCACCAGCGCCAGGCAAGGGATCGGCCGTAACATGATAAATCGTCCCCACGGGCTCGGCCGCAGCCCACAATTCGTTGAAAAGCGCAATCCCCAGAGCGACGTGCATCGGGTCGGTGACCCCCACGCCCTGAAGCAGATCGTCGAACTGCGCAAACGGCGATGCTCGCTGCAACATGCAGGCAAAGTTGGCGGCCGGAACATCCAGGACATAACGATGGATGTCCGGCGTCAAGGACG
>CAZEWD010000016.1:19880-20372 GCA_964515725.1 uncultured Binatia bacterium (SeqCode) | reverse complement strand
CCCCATGATCCCGCCGAGGCTGACACCGAAGTAGCCCAGCTCCCCTTCCGGCCCCGGAAAGAGCCCTCTGCCATCGGCGCGCCGGAAGGCGGGCGAGCGGTGGAACAAGCCCCTCTTCACCATCCGGGTCAACACCAGCGTGTTGACCATCCCCTGCTGGAGGCGTGCGATGAAGGCTGGGATGTTGTGCAACTGGCTCTCCCCGAGGCCGAAAATCCGGGCTGGAATCCATCCGAGGTCCGATGAGGCAAGGCCACGCCAATCCGTGGCCACCGTGATCTGGCGCACAGGCACTGCACGCGACACGAAGGTCGGAAACACTTCGGCAAAGAATTGCCCCGTGAGAAAGGCGCCATGGCCGATCATCAGAGCCTGCGACGGCTCGGAGCCGGCCGGCTCCAGAGCACACGGAATTGAAACGGTGAAAGGCGCACGGATCGTTCCGTTTTGTGCAACCTTTCCTTCAGCATCGAAGTTCACCCGTGGCACGGT
>CAZEWD010000016.1:6870-19870 GCA_964515725.1 uncultured Binatia bacterium (SeqCode) | reverse complement strand
ATGGGACCGGTGAGAAAGAGCGGGACATCGAAATAGCCGTTCACGACACGCCACACCGTCGTATCCGGCCTGGCACAGTCGTTCTCGGTGATCTTGTTTACGGTAAAGGTCACCCGGTCCGGGTCTGCCTCGACATCGCCGAGCCAGGCATAGGCGAGATCCCGCATCGCCAGCATGACACGCTGCAAACCGGCATCACTCGCCACAACGAAATCGAAGGCAAGCACGAGATCCGCCCGTCCGATACCCGCCTGGTCCAGAACGGGGAAAATTTCCGTCTCGAAATGTTCGCGGCGCGACTCGATCCGTGGATCTTCCGCCGGCAGAGCATCCCGAAGAAGCCGGAACGGTTCCTCGGGTTGAACCAGGGATCCATCGGGCGCCACCAATCTGCGGACGGCAACGATGTAGCGATGCCCCGGTGTCAGAATCCGGGCTGGACGCAAAAAGGTGATGCGGCGTGCTGGATCGGCGGCGCGTGCATCATTCTCGATGAAATGCAGGACACGCTCGCCCGTATCGGCATCGAGAAGGACCGTCGGACTGTCCACTTCCAGGGAACGTCCATCATAGGTCCGGGTGTGAATCCATGGCGGTCCTGGCGGTTGGCCACAGCATTGCGGTTCGAGCAGACGCGATGCGCCCGATGCGGCCGGATCGACGCCCTGTGGGAAATGCATCAGGATCTGGCTGCCCGGACTGAAGCCGTCGAGGTCGTCGAACATGGATGCGGGAATTTGCGTGGGACCATTCACGCGGGCGATGCCCGATTGTGGGATGCGGACGGCATAGCCGGTCGGCGTGCCGGCCGATTCCAGAAAATGACTCGATGGGTAAGGAAGGAGGCATTCCGCCGCATTCAACACCTCACACTCTGGCGCCAGGGCCGGAGGCACGGTCGTGGTGGGCACGGCTGTAGGCTCTTCTGTAGCGGTGGCGGTAGCCGGCGGAGCGGTTGCTGTGGCACTCGCCGCCGGTGGAGAGGTGGGAGACGATGTGGCTGTCGAAGAAGCGGTTGCAGCCGGTGGGACGGTAAAGGTTGTCGTCGGACTAGCGGTGGGAATTTCCGTTGCCGTTTCGACCGCCGTCGGGGATGCGATGACAGGCACCATCTCGATGCTGGTGCCGCAACCCGCAAGCCACAAGGATCCGCAAAGGAACATCAGAACGGACAGATGGCGTGCGACGCGACAGTTCAAAATCATCAAAGCCCCCCTTTTTTCAAAGGCACGGCAAAGCCGGTGGTGGCAACTTCTGCCACGATGCGCCGGAATAGGAAACGGCCGTGGGGCGCTCTTTTCGACCGAGCGGGATTCGCTCATTCAGCGGCCTGGCAACATTGATTCACGCTGACGCCATTCCAGTAGCGGGTAAACGGAGAGGGGGGGATTCGAACCCCCGGACCCGTGAGGGTCACACGATTTCGAGTCGTGCCGTTTCAACCGGGCTCACGCACCTCTCCGTGCCTTGAAGAAGGCCTGCAATAGCTCCACGGATTCTGCCGCGCAAACCCCTTCGGTCACCTCCATCGATGCCACAGGATCGAATGCGCCGGCCCGGTAGAGCGCGCCGGTTTTCGGTTCACGACAACCGAAGACGAGCCGCGAGATCCGTGCATGGAGCAGAGCGCCGAGACACATCAGACAGGGTTCGACGGTGACGTAGACCGTGCAACCCGGCAGGCGGTAGTTCTCGAGTCGTAGGGCTGCCTGGCGCAATGCCAGCACCTCCGCGTGAGCCGTCGGATCGCAATGCGAAATGGGACTGTTGGCGCCTACACCGAGAATCTCTCCGTCCTTGATGACCACGGCACCAATCGGTACTTCTCCCGCATCCCTCGCACGTTCGGCTTGCAAGAGGGCGACTTTCATGAATTCAACATCGATGGCAGATCCGGATTCATCCTTCATGTTCATCGAGGACATCACCTACGACACCATTTCAGGATACCCGGGCTGCAGTGGCCCATAGCGAATCAGGGGAGTAACCGTGCGGATTGGAGACGAAGTGGTCATCATGAGCGCGCCGGGACGGTTTCGCATCACCGCCCTTGAAGGCGAGGAAGTGAACCTCGAAAATGAAGAAGGGGTGCGAAAGACCGTGCTGAGGAGAAATGTCCGGGTCCTCCTCTCCGATAAAGAAAAGGCGAACGTATGAAGGCTCTTTTCTCCATGTCACTCTGTGCCTGCCTTGTATTCGGCCTTGCCCTTGCGACTCCGTTCCCTGTCCAAGCGGACGAGAAGTGGCACAACAGCACTACCTCCGGTGTCGAAATCGACGACTCGCTTCCCCCTCTTCCTCAGCCCAGATACCGGGGGCACTTCAAATCGCCTCCGACCGGATATGACCCTTCACGCATCCGGCGATTCTGGCATAAATACCGCGTTCCGCGTGACGAAAAGCCCGAAAAGCCTCGCAAGCTCAAAGAGGAGTAAGACCTCATCGCGTCTGGACGGCAGCCAGCTTCGACAAGTAGAGACGGAACGCTTCCAGGCTATCCGGGCAGAAAGCTTCGACCTGTGCCCGTTCGATGATTTCGTCGAGATCCTCCCAGTTGCCGGACTGGATCTCGCTCGCCTGCAGGATGAACGGGCCATCGTGCATACAACTGAACGCCACACCGAGAACACGATTCTGTTCCGTCTCGTAGCGGAGAGGAAAAAGCCGGCGTAACTCCGGAGAGGCCACGCCCAGCTCTTCCTCCAATTCCCGCGCGGCCGCACCTTCATAGGTTTCCGCAGAACGCAGCACGCCACTGACCGTCACATCCCAACAGGCTGGATAGATGTCCTTTGACGCAGTTCGCTGATGAACGAAGAGTTGTCCGGCCCGATTGAAGACGAAGACGTAGACAGCCCGGTGCCGCAAGGCCCGCTGTCGCATCTCCTGGCGCGACACCCGGGACACGATGCGGTCATGCTCGTCGACAATGTCGACCAGTTCACCGCCGCTCATGCCGAATCGCCGCTGCGGCCACTCTCCGCGGACAACTCATCGACCCAGAGGCTCAGCGCCTCAAGGAATTGCTTGCGCAACAGGCGTTGCCGGGGGATCAGCTTCGAGAGCAGCTCCTCTTTGAAGCGCTCGGGGTCTCCTTCGGCGACCAACTGATCCTCAGGGACTACACTCAACACCATCGGTCTCAGGCCATCCCAGTCCTCGTTGACGGGGAAACCGAATTCTCGCAGGTGTTGCGGCCAGGTGGCATCCACATCGATCCATCGGCCATCGATCTGGACCTGCAGGTAGTCGTGCAGGTCGACGATCTCGTTCTTGCGCAACATCGCCTGCAGATTCTCGGGAAAACCGATCGGCGACTCATTGAACCGGTGGCGGCAGACCATGTGCCGCACCGGCAATTTCATGCGCCGGTACAACTCGCCCAACACGTAGTGTTTCCCCGAACAGGAACCACGCCCGAGGCGCAACACCTCAGCAGGATCCCGGCTGGCCGGATACGTATACGGCAGGTCACGGACCTGTTCGAAGACCCGAATCCGCGCCTCCACGGGGGTGGCGCCGCGCGTCCATTCGTCGATTGCTTTGTCGAAAATGTCGGTGGTCATTTCGGCTCAGAGCGGATGGCATCCTGAGGTGTGTGGGCCGAGGTGCGCTGGGTGAAGCGTGCTTCGACGGCTCATTTGCGGCACTCTATGTTGGCACATCTGCAAGGTCAATCATGCGCGGCAATGCGATCTTCAACGTTGCACGGCGTAACGCTCCGCTTCCTCCGGCGTGTTGACGTTCCGAAAGGATTCATCAGATCCGGCGATGCGTGACATCTCGGCCTCGGGAACGTACGTGACGTCGATTGCCCGCAGAAGATCACGAACCGCGCCGCTGCCTGCCTGCAGGATGCCGGCAATTTCGGTGTGAATGCGCGTTGCATAGAACGCATGCAGCGGCTCCACGTCACCATCCCACCAGGGCACCACGGCATCCGAATCATCGAGGCGGCTCTGCAGATGCCGGATCGGTTCGACACGCAGAAACGGCATATCGCAGGCGACGACGAATGCCCAGGGAGCACGCACCTGCATGAGGCCGGCATGCATACCGGCCAGGGGGCCATGCGACGGGAACCGGTCGTGGGTAATTTCGACATCAAATCCAGCATAGCGCTCGGGCGAATTGCTGACGATGACGATCTGTTCGCAGACCTGGCGCAGCACTCCGACCGTGCGCGCCACGACGGTCTGCCCGCCGACGGTCAGGAAGGCCTTGTCTGTCCCACCCATCCGGCTGTTGCGCCCGCCAGCCAAAATGACTCCTGCCACACCGGTCACGATTTCTTCTCCCAAGACGCCCTGGATGCGTGACCTTTCACCTCGTTCCCGTGAGCACCGGGCGCGAGGATAAGAGGCGCGACCGACTCAGTCAAGAATCCCGCAGCCGGTGGGAACAAATGGACTCCGGCAGCATCGTCGATCATGCTATTCAATCCGGCACGCACGGCATGGAACGTAAGAGACTATTCCTTCGGCTCGGAGATCGGGTCGTTCACCGCGACTGCAGACAGTGGGGCGAAGGCATCGTCATCGAAGAGATGACATCGCGTCTGGAAGGCGGGACCTGCCTCGTCCGCATTCGCTTCCGCGATGGCAAACAACGCACTTTCAACAATGATCTGGACCACGAGATGTGCTGCTACTACCTCGGCCTTCGCCGCTCTTGCGAGGAACCCGAGAACCTGCCGCACCGCCCGTCCAGCCAGAGGCGAATCCGCTGACGCTAAGCCCGAGCCGTGACCATCTCGTCGCGCGCGATTGCCTCGGGCGAGAGATAGCGTTGGATGAACCGCCGGAACGATCGAATCGCGGCATCAGCGTCCTCGAAGACGGCTTCCCGGACCCACTCGCCGTTTACCCAGCAATCGAACGACGGGGCTTCCCCCAGTGTCAGTTCAAGCACCCGCTCGCCGATCGGAGTGCCTGTCACCAGGAGTCGCAGCGACCGCCCGCAATCGATGAGAACCCCGCGGGCATAGCGCGGCAAACCGACCAGATTTTTCACCCGCTCCAGTTCGCGCTTGGGAAAGGCGGTCTCTGGCAGACGCAGATAACTCCACTCCCCTTCACGCGGATCCGCATCGATCAGGACCTTTAGATTGTTGTCGGTCAGCCGATCCCGCGCCGTCTCCTGCTCGAAATCGTGTGCCACCTGGAAAAACCCCATCCCGGCAGGTCCGGCAGGACGTTTGTTGCAGCGCTTTTCATTCCCACCCGTGTCGACCCACCACTTGCTCGAGGCGGACTCGTCCTCGACCGGTTTCTCGTCCACCGGCCTCTCCTCGTCTGTCGGACGTTGAGCCGTCACGCCACCAACCGCCGCATTTGCGCCCGGTACGTTTCCAGGGAGACCCCGAGAGCCATCCGGAAGGCAAAGAGGTTCGCCTTTCGTTCCGCGTCGGCCCAGAACACGTAGTGGCCCAATTCATGGTAGACGGCGTCGATCCACTGGCGCTCCGAGTTGTACTTCCGCCCCTTTTTCCAGTTCTCCGGGTGAACCAGATGAATCTTGCCGTCCTCATACGTTTTTCCGGCCACGCGCCCCCAGTCGAGGTACTCGAACCAAATGATCTTCGGGCGTTTCAGATGGTAAAACCGGCAAATCGCGCCGATGGCCCGGTTGAAGTCCGCCTCGTGATGGTCTCGAAAAAAACACTCGAGATTTCGCTGGATTACACGTCTCTGGCGTTGTGATGGCAAGATCATCCGCATATCGATTCTCCGCGACGACCAGTCTCGTTTGTACTGGCCGTGCCGGGACGTGTCAACGTAAGGAATCGGCACACCGCCGCGCTGGCCGAATTTTCCGGCCTCCGCTAGGATGTTGATCCTATGTACCCCGTCATTCTGCAGATCGGCCCTCTCACCATCTACAGTTACGGTTTGATGATGGCCATTGCGTTCCTGACCGCCGGCTATCTGACCAGCCGCGAGTTGGGCCGCCGGGGACTTGATCCCGAGTATGCTTCGAGTTTCGTGTTCTGGGCCGCCATCGGCGGCATCGTCGGCTCACGTTTGCTGGCCATCCTCGGCGATTGGCAGGAATTTCTCGCCAACCCGTGGGGCAGCATCTTCACGGGCGCAGGGTTTGTCTTCTACGGGGGACTGATCGGCGGCTTCATCACCGTCTCCGCGGTCATCATCCGCAACCATCTCCCGTGGGGTGTGGTCGTCGACTGCATCGCCCCCGCATTATCCCTGGCGCATGCCATCGGGCGGATCGGTTGCCAACTGGCGGGCGACGGGGACTGGGGGCGTGAGACAGAACTGCCGTGGGGGATGACCTACCCGAATGCCATCGTCGGCTGGCACTATCCGCCCGGCGTCCGGGTTCATCCGACACCACTCTACGAATTTGCTGCGTATACGCTGATCTTCGCCATCCTCTGGTCGATTCGGAAACGGCCCTATCCGCCCGCTACTCTGTTGTGGATGTATTTCGTCCTGGGTGGAACGGCTCGCTTTCTGGTAGAGATCGTCCGCATCAACCCGGCTGTGATGTTCGGACTCTCCCAGGCTCAATGGATCGCCATTGCCTTGATCGTGACGGGGGTGTGGCAACTGGCACGGTCGAAGCCGTGGGCCACCCCGGGTACGGCACAGCCAACGCCGGTCAAACGATGACCCGGTTCATCCCTCTCATCGTTCTTGCCGCCGGACTCGCTGCGGTCATCACCTTCGTGCAGCAACGAAGTGCACGTACGCGCGGCGGCTTTCAGGCCTACGATTTCACCCTCCCGGATCTCGATGGCAACACGGTGCGCCTGTCAGAACACCATGGCAAGATCGTTTTTCTCAATCTCTGGGCCACATGGTGTCCCCCATGCCGTGAGGAAATGCCCGCCATGGAACGTTTGTATCAGCGTTTCCGCCACAAGGATTTCGTCATCCTGGCCGTCAGCGAGGACACCGACAGCACGGCTGTGCGGAATTTTGTCCAGAGCATGCGCCTCAGTTTCCCGGTTCTCCTGGACCCACAAGGCGCGCTTCCCGGCCGTTACGGCATCACCGGCTATCCCGAAACGTTCATCATCGATCGCAACGGCCAGGTGATCCAGCACATCATCGGACCCGAGAACTGGGATAGCGAGAAGTCGATTCGATATTTCTCGGAACTGCTCGAAAAGCCGCATTCCGCCGAGGCGGAGCGTGCCGCGCGGTAAACGCAGCGCGGCGTGGCGCGGCGGGCCGTCGTGGAGCATCGCCGCCGCCTCGATTTTGCAACTCGCAGTCCTCACCTGGCCGCTGATGAGCCAGGCGGCGGACTCTGAGACGCCCCGCCAGACGTTCTCGATCGACTACATCGTGACGATCCCCCATGCAGGAGCGACAACGGCGCAGGTGCGCTGGGAACTGGCGGGGATCGAGGAAATCGAACGGTTGACCCTCCGGTTTCCGGACACCGGCGCCAGCGAGATCACCGGCTCCGGGCAGTTGGTACGGCACGACAACCATGTGGTCTGGACACCGAGCAAACCGTATGCGCACCTTTCCTACACGATCGAACTCAACCACGTTCGTGGGACACAGCATCGTTTCGACAGCTATGCCACCGACTCCTGGATCGTGACCCGGGCCCGCCAACTGTTTCCGATCATCCACATGGAAGCAAAAGAGCGGAACGGAGTGACCCCGAAATCGCGGGCACGGCTCATCTTCCGCCTGCCGAAAGGCTGGCAGAGCATCGCGGCGCTCCCGAAGGAGGCGCCCGATGTCTTCCGCCTGGCGGACCCCGCGCAGATCCTCGACCGCCCGTTCGGCTGGTACGTTCTGGGGCATTTCACCGTCGATCGACAGGAAATCGCCGGGATCATGGTGAGTATTGCCCGTGTGCCGGGCGTCACCTCCGACCCGGCCGAAACATTCCGATTCCTCGGAGCCACCCTGCCCATGATGCAACGCATCCTGACATCGGCCCCCGAGCGCATTCTGATCGCCAACGCGCCCGATCCGATGTGGCGCGGTGGCATCAGCAGCCGGAATTCCTTCTACATGCACGCGGGCCGCCCCCTACGCACGGCGGACAGGACCTCTCCCTACCTGCATGAGTTCTTCCATGTGCTGCAACCATTCCGGTCCGCGCCCGACAGCGACTGGCTGATCGAGGGCCTGGCCGAATTCTACTCCCTCGAGTTGCAACGCCGCGCCGGCCTACTGGATGAGCGGAAGTTCTTCAAGGGACTTCAGCTTTTCGAACGCTATGGGTTATGGAATGTCGATCTGCGGCGGCAACGCGACAATGCGGCAACGAACAACAGTGCTCCGCTCGTCCTCTACTCCCTCGACCAGCGCATCCAGCGGGCGACCGCCGGCCGCAAACGGCTCGATGACGTGGTCCATGAACTGGCACGATCCCGAACCTCCGTCGACACGGCGAAGTTCCAGGATCTGGCAGGCAAGGTGGCCGGCAAGAAATTCACGAAATTCTTCGAGCGCCACGTCATCCGCGGTGAGGCGCCAAATCTGCGAGAAGCGCAGTAACCAGCCTTGCGGGACCACGTTCCGGTGAACCGATTATGGTAAATTTCCGAAGCACGGCGGAATGACGCAATGAACACCATCGGATGGGAACTCGCCACGATCATCCTCCTGATCCTGGCAAACGGATTTTTCGCGGCAGCAGAGATTGCCATCGTGACAGTCCGCCAGAGCCGGTTGGCGCAACTGCTGAACGAAGGCCACCAGGCAGCCGCTCTGGTAGTCCGGCTCAAGGAGGACTCCGGCCGGTTTCTGGCAACGATGCAGATCGGCATCACACTGCTCGGCTCGATGGCCTCGATCCTGGGGGGTGCAATCGCCGCCACCCGGCTGCCCGGAGCCCTGCGAGCCGTTCTGCCCCCTTCTTTGCAGAATTGGAGCGAGGTCATCACCCTGACGATCACGGGCATCCTGATTTCCTATGTCTCCCTCGTGATCGGCGAACTGGCCCCCAAGTCACTCGGCCTGCGCCACAGCGAACGTTTCGCCTTCATCGCCGCCCGCCCGATTCTCGCCCTCTCGCGCATCGCTGGACCGCTGGTTCGCATCCTGACCCTTTCGACAGATGCGGTGCTTCGCCTTTTCGGACAACGCGCCAATGCCGGCGAGGCCTTCATCTCCGAGGAAGAGGTCAAACACATGGTCCGGGAAGGGGCACGGCACGGCATCTTCGATGAGGCCGAGCGGCAGCTCATCCACAGCGTTTTCGAGTTCACCGACACTTCCGTGCGCGACGTGATGGTCCCGCGCTCCGAAATCCACGCCGTGGACGATTCGACGACATTGGATGCGGTTTTGAATCTGCTCGTCGAAACCGGCTTCTCACGGATGCCTGTTTTCCACGATGATCTCGACCACATCATCGGCATCGTCCACGTCAAGGATCTCCTCCGCGAAAAGGCCAAACCGCAGCCGGCCACGCTGGCCAGGTTGACGCACCCCGCCTTCTTTGTCCCCGATTCCATGCAGATCAGTGATCTCCTGCGAGATCTGCAAAGCCGCAGGACGCACATGGCGATCGTGGTGAACGAATTCGGAACCGTCATCGGCCTGGTGACGATCGAGGATCTTCTCGAAGAGATCGTTGGAGAAATTCGCGACGAATTCGACACAGACGAGGAACAGGACGTACAGGAAATGCCCGACGGATCGATCCTCGTTCAGGGATCATTTGCTCTTGCCGACCTGCGTGAGCGATTCGAAATCCCCTTCGAGGAGAGTTCCGACTACCGCACGGTGGCAGGCTTCGTCCTGTCACGCCTCAAGAGGTTTCCCAAGGGTGGCGAGGCGATCGTCGAAGGGCCGTTCAAGATGACCGTGGTCGTGCTCGATGGTCGCCGGTTGCGCAAAATCCGCATCGAAGGCCCGATCAAACGGAAGGTCAGCCCCTCGGCCTCCTGACCCGGCGCATCGATCAGAACATCGTGCCGATGCTGAAGTGCACGGCACCAGGCGATTCATCGTGGCGGCGGTCGAGCTTGAATCCGTAATGCAATGCGATCGGGCCAACCGGCGTCGTATACAGAAGCCCCAATCCCGCCGTCTTCCGGAACTCGTGGGCGCTGATCCTGTTGTCCTGCAGGTAAACACCGCCACCGTCAGAAAAGATGACGCCCTGGGCACCCAGAGCGAGCGGAAAACGCAGTTCGGCATTCAAATTGAGCGCCAGATCGCCGCCGAGCGGATTGCGCTGGGAGTAAACGACCTGGCCAAATTGATCGAAGATCGGTGCCCCGCGAGGACCCACTTCATTTTCAGGAAACCCGCGCACAGTGGATCGCCCGCCGAGAAAGAATCGTTCCCGCAAGGGCACGACCGTCCCCGGCTCCATGGGCTTCACCCAGCCCGCACGCACGGCATAGACGAAGGTCAGGCGGGAACTCACCGGCAAATACTGGCTATGATGGGCCTGGATCTTCACCCACGGAACGTCGGAGTCCAGCGCCGCAGGGGCATATCTCACCCGAATCGAGTCGAACACACCACGTGTCGGCGCGAAGGGATCGTCACGGCCTTCGTAAATCAGGTACGGACCGAAACTCGTCGTATCGAGCCACCCCTCATCGCGTGGATTGAAAGCGAGCACGTCGGGTTTCACACTGAAGATGCGCGCTTTCTCCAACTGCAGTTCGAAACCCGCTTGCAGACCCGGGAGGATCACCCGATCGATCGCCGGCATCACAGCGGTACGCTCGATGCTGAACTGATCGATCGAGCGTGTGGCCCGTTGGACCACGATGTTGGCGCGCAAATTCCAGAGACTGCCGGCGATTCGCGGCTCACGCCAACCCAGGTCGCCGAGATATTCGTTGGGCCCGATCTTTTCCCCCGGATCGAGCGCCATGTCGGCGCGCAGACTCAAACGCCGGGCCCGCCCCCCCAGGTTATTGTGGCTCAGTTCCGAAAAACCGCGGAAACCATCGCGCGTATTGTAACCGGCACCGAACTGCACGCTGATCGGAGGGCGTTCGGCCACACGCACCACGACGTCACGATGCGATTCGCCCGGCTCTTCAGCCAAAGGCTCGAGCGTAACACCACGGAACAGGCCCAGCCGATAGAGGTTGGTCTGGGCAACCACCAGGTCCTCTGCACGCAGGATGTCGCCGGTTCGAAACGGCAATTCGCGCCGGATCACGCGGGCCCTGGTGTCGTAGTTGTCCCGCACGACGATCTGGCCAACCCTCACCTGCTCACCAGCCTCAGCGCCAAAACGCACGTCGGCCAGGGATTCCTCTGGCGACAGCACGACATCGCTGTGCACCGAGGCATTGAGATAGCCTGCATCCCGGAGGGCTTTTTCCAGCCGCTCGCGGTCCATGTCGACTCCGGCCTGGTCGAGCGGCTGGCCGGGATGCTGGCGGAGCGGCGGAAGTGCTCCAGACAAGGATTCGAAACCGCGAAGATCGATGCTGCGCACGATGGTCTGGGTGCCTTCCTCGAGGACCACGACGACATGGATCTCGTGTGTGTTCGGGTCGGGCACGATTCGGTAGTTCGTGATCTGCGCGTCCAGGAATCCGTAGGTCCGGTAGAGAAACCAGAGCCGCTTCAGGTCCTCGTCGAATTCCTCCTGGAGAAAAGTGCCCCGCCGCCACGGAATCCAGGTTGAGGGCCCTGTCCTCATGCTGTCGCGCAGCACCGACTCTTCCACACCATGGCGGCCTTCGAACTCGACGGGCGCAACCTGGAATCGGCTACCTTCCTCGATGGTGTAGGTTACACGTTTCAGATTTTCTTCGGCGCCCAATTCGAGTCGGACGCTGACCATATAGTAACCCGCTTCGTGGTACCGGCCTTCGATCCGCCGCTTCAACTCGCGCCAGGTCCCGTCGGTGACAACGACACGTTTCTCGATATCGATGAGTTGGAGCAGTTCTTTGTCCTTGAACTTCGTATTCCCCTCGAAGGACAAGGCAAACCGCGGTCCCGGCTGAACCACGACACGGAAGGTGCCGCGCGTGTCGTCCGAGGCCTGCCACGAGGATTCCGCCCTCCCCTCGTAGAAGCCAGCCCGGCGCAACGCCGCCTTCACATTGCGTTCCGCCAGCCGGAGATCCTTGCGCCGGAAACGATCGCCAGCCACGACACCAATCGTCTTCCGCAATTCTTCATCCAGTCCCGCCGGCGCCCCTTCCAATTGGACCTCGGCCACCCGCAGCGGTTCGCCTTCGTTGACACGGACAATCAGATCCAGCTCACCAACATGGCGCTGGCGTACCTCCATGGTGATCGAGGCATGCTCGAACCCCTCCTGGCGGTAGACGCTCCGCACGCGCTCCAGGGCGCTTTCATAGTACGAACGGTTGAACGCCACCCAATCCTGGAGGCGGGAGGCTCGCGCCAGATCGGCTGTCCCGATCGAGTGGTTCCCTTCGAACCGAACGCTCGCGACGATCGCCTGCCGTTCCAGCCGAACGATGAGATCCACCTCGTCGTTCACCCGGCGGGGTTCGATTTCGATTTGCGAGAAGAGTTGCGTTTCTTCCAGGCGTTGGCGGATCTCGTCCAACTTTGCGTCATCATAGCGACTCCCGGCACCGAGACCCACCAGGCGGAGCACCTCGGCACGATCGACATCCCCGGCGGTCTCGATGATCACCGAACGCACGCCTGGCAAGTCCGGCAACTCCGTGGCACCGGCGGAACACGGCAGCGCCAGGACGAGGCCGAGCAGGATGGCGTTACGGCGTATCCAGGACATCGCGCAACTCCACCGCCTGCGAAGCCCAAAGGAAGGGGACTCGCCGATAATCGAGGCGAAACTTGATGTCTCCGCCGAAAGCGCCAGCATTGGATCGCGTCTGGCTCTCCCAACTGGTGATGAGGGAAACACGTCGTGTCCAGCGATACTCCAACTGCACAGACTGCCGGGCCTCGATCCCGAAACTGGTCCAGACCAGAGCACGAAGTTTGTCAGTCAGATCCTTTCCCACGGACACGCGTGGCTCGATGGCACCGGTGTCGCGTGCCTGTGTTGCCGTCACTTCGAACCGATCGACCTGCAAGAAGTC
>CAZEWD010000016.1:0-6860 GCA_964515725.1 uncultured Binatia bacterium (SeqCode) | reverse complement strand
GTCTTTCCACGCCGCTGGTCGGCAACAGAGCCAGGGCAGCGGCCGTTGGATTGAGGGAGGTATTCTCCCGCTGTGCCTGCGCCCAGGTCTTACCGAACGTCACCAGGCTGAGAACATCGCTTTGCGAGATACCGGGGTCATCCGAGGAGAACTGGACACGCGGATTGTCTGCGGTGCCGGTCACCATCACATTCACCAGGTAATCGGTGTCGGGTGTCGTAACGCGGCTTTCCGCCATGATGTTGAGATTCGGATTGATCCGCTGTGGATCTCTGAAATCGATCGTGCCCCAGGTGGCGCTGAAGGTGCGGCCACGGGCGGCCACCTCCGCATCCAGAATGCCGATACGTCCCGTCAACTGCGGGTGCGCTGCATTACCGCTGAGGAGCAGATCCAACCACATCTCCGCTTTGGCGATATTGTTCTCGACGAAGACTCCGCCGTGGGAGTAGATTTTCACGTTCAGTCGTAGGGGGAGATCCTGTGCCCTGGCGATCTGGCCGCGTGGCCGCAACTGTTCCTTGAGCCACTCGAAAAGGTCATTCAGTTCGATGTTGCGATCGTAGAGCGCATTGATCACCTCGATGTCGCCCTCGCAATGCATATCCGACCACTCACCCGAGAGCGCGCCACGCCCGCCTAACCGCCCTTCCAGATTGTCGGCCAGGTTGAGGCCCACGTCCTGGAGTCGCCAGCGCAAATCCGGGCCGCTGGCAAGGTCGATCGTTCCGTCGGCATGGAACGATCCGCCACCGGCGCGGCCGTCGAGCGTATCGAGTCTGATCCGGGACCCGGCCAGAACCAGACGCGCCGTCATGTCTGTGAACGCCACCGGCAGGCCGACGTCCAGCACGCCGTCATCGAGCCTCGCATCTCCGTCCAGTTGCCAGCCATCCGCGCCATGCCGGACACTGATCTGGAGGGAAAACGGACCTCGCGCAGCGGTGATCGGCTCACCCCACAATTCGAGGAAGGTGAGATCACCGGCGCCTCGCGCCCGCACAGCCATCCTGCCGTCCAGTCCTGCACCGCCCTCGAGACGCAGTTCCGTCGGACCACTGTGTAATTCGAAGGATCGTACGGACAGAGTTTCCCCCTCCAGGGCCAACAGCACCGGCGCCTTTGCCCGGATCACATAGGCATCACGCCGCAGCTCCAGTTTTGGAATGGAAATCTCGCCACGTTGTAGTTTCAAGGGAGACAGGGTTCCTGCCATCTCCGCCGATCCGGTGCTTGTCACCTCCACCCCCGCTGCAAGGGGTATCAGGGAAGCCAGATTGGAGTCGGTCCACGACGCTGTCGCCTCGAATGGAAAAGATCCTTGCGGGCGCAGGCGTGCCGTCACCTCGATCCGATCCTGTGGAAGGGCGCCGCGCAACGTCCAGCGCTCCGGCTCCAGGTTCGCCTCCAGGTAACCATCACCCATTTCATGCTGATGAGCCACCAGCGAGTTCCCTTCGATCCGCACGGTTCCGACAGGAGAGTGAAAAGGCCCCGAAAGTTGCCCTCGCAAGACGGCAGCGCCACGCACCAGGGGTTCCGCCTTGCCGGCGAACTGCGCCAGATCCACGGGTGAGCTTTCCATGACGAGGGTTCGGATCTGGAGGCCGTCGCCATCCCCTGTCATGTCGAGAGATTCATTGCCGGCATGGCGCACACCCAGCCCTGCCTCCCATTTTCGCTCGCGCATGTGACCGCGCAGGCGCACCTGGGCAAGCGGTTCATTCAGGAGTCGCAACCCGTCGATGGTCAGATCCACATCCCCAGATGCTGCCGCCCATGTTCCGTGCGTTGTGGCCATGCCGTTCAGCACACCTCCGCCCAGCGGCAACGACATCCCTGCCACGGCATTTACGAGCGGAGCCAACAGATCCAGGTTGAACGTCTGAGCCCGCAGGGTGACATCATTGGCGCCAGTGGCGTCGAGCGCGACGCTGCCCGAGGCTTGCAGTGTCCCATCCCGACTCGCGATCCGTAACACTTCGATTCGCATCCTTTGATCCGAGAAGGCCAGATGTCCGGCGATCTGCGGGATCGGATACCCGGCCACGATGAGCTTCTCGGCATCGACCTGCAGATCGGCGAGGGGATCATCGGGTGTTCCGTCGAAGCGGGCCTCACCACGGGCCCTGCCACGGATGCCCAATTCCGCAGCGCGTTCGGGCATGACGCCACCCAGGGTGGCCAGATTTGCCGCTTCGAATTCCGCCCTGCCGGAAAATATCTCTGGACCGATCGTCAACTGCACGCTGGCGCGATTGGTTGCACCCTGTTCAGCACGGCCCGAGATTTCCGCCACATGTGGCAGGGCACGCACCTCGGCTTGCCAACTTGCTGGAGACTCTTCGGACTGCGGGCCATACGCCGTCCCGTCGCCTCTGATCCGGAGATCCAACGGATCAAACTGTCCGGTCAGACGCACCACGCCGTCCATCCGTGTGGGAAAATCAACAGGGGCGCCAGAGCGCAACAGAACGTTCTGTAAAACGACGCCCGCGGCACGAAATTCTCCGGACGCCGGCACTTCATTACGCACGGTCAGCCGGAAGCTGCCGCTCACTACGCCGCTATCGCCGTTGATGAATGCACGGTCGAACGACAGATCCTCTCCGTGCCTTTCGAAACGGGTGGTGAGGTCTCCAACTGGCCGGCCCGCAATCGCACCATTGGCCAGGTGAACGCTGGCACGCACTACAGGGTTCGCAAGGTCGCCTTCGAGTCGCCCCTCCGCGGCTGCGTGTCCGTTCAGAAAAATCAGTTCATCGACAAAGGCACCGAGGATTTCCGTCTCGAAACGAGCCTGCGCCCGATGGAGTCCGGGCCCCTCGCGGCGGATATTGCCCGTAATTCCCTCTCCCTCGATCTGGCCGGAATCGACGGAAAGGCCGTCGTTCGTGTTCCAGCCGCCTGACACGTGAATGGAATGGACTCGCAGGACTGCACCCTTGCGTTCGAAGACTCCGCCAACCAGTGTGAGCTCTCCCGCAATGGCTGACGGCGAACTCGATTCGGCGCGGACTCCAACAAATGACAGATGTACTCCCGCCACATCTCTGGGATCATAGGGGAATTGCAGATCGAGACCCCGAATGGTCAACTCGGCCACACGAAAGGCGGGAATCGACGGAGGGACGTGCGGGGCGTGTGTGACAGGTACCTGCTCCACACTCATCTCCATTTCCGGCAGTTGGGTCAGATCGATGCGGACTTTTTCCAATGCGGCCGAAATGACGGGACGGCGTTCTCGAATACTGGCCCATGGGTGGACGGCAACGGAGAATTTCGAAAGCGCCACCCGTCCCGAGCCTTCCCCGCATTGCGCGTCACCGACTTCCACGTTCATTCTGCGAAGACGCCAGTCGATCGAGGCAATGGAACACGGCAGGGAAAGGGCATCGCTCAATCCCGCAGCGATGCGAATGCGAACCCATTCGTGCAGAGTCCCAGACGCCAGCCAGGCTCCCGCACATACGAATGCCAGGAACAAGAGGATCAACAACGCTGCAGACCTGCCGAGCCGCTTCATCATCCACGCCGACGCCCCACAATGGCTGGGTCGCGTTCCGGGTGCAACTTCGCCCGAAGCCTGCTACCGGCACGCGTCGAGATGAAATCCATGATTGGCCTTGCTTGCCGACTCCTGATCGCCCTGCTCCTCGTTCTCCCGAGTGCCTGCTCGCGCGTCTTTGCGATTCAGGGCATACCTGACACCTTCGCAAGTCTGGCAAAAGCGGTCAAACCGGTCGTCGTGAACATCTTTTCGACCCGGGTGGTACGCGTTCAAGGATCCACGGGAGATCCGGAAGAAGACTTCTTCCGCCAGTTCTTCGGCCAGGCCATGCCCTACCGCGCACAACGGCAACAGAGCCTGGGTTCGGGCTTCGTCTTTTCACCCGACGGATACATCGTCACCAACGCACACGTGGTGTCTCAGGCAGAGCAGATCCGTGTCCGACTCTCCACCCGCGAGGAATACGACGCCCGATTGATCGGCATGGACCCCAAAACGGATCTGGCGCTGCTGAAGATCAACCCGCGCCACGAACTCCAGGCCGCCCGGCTCGGCGACTCGGAAAGTCTCGAAGTCGGGGACTGGGTCATCGCCGTCGGCAATCCCTTTGGATTCTCGTCGACGGTAACGGCGGGTATCGTCAGCGCAAAGGACCGGCAGATCGGAGCCGGTCCCTATGACGACTTCATCCAAACGGATGCGTCGATCAACCCGGGGAACTCCGGGGGGCCGCTGCTCAACATTCGCGGTGAGGTGGTCGGAATCAACTCCGCCATCTACAGCCGCAGTGGCGGAAGTGTCGGTATCGGTTTCGCCATCCCTGTCAACCTGGCCAAGAAAGTCGTATCGGAGTTGCGTGACCGCGGTCGTGTCGTACGCGGCTGGCTCGGCATCAATACCCAGGAGATGTCGCAGGAAGTGGCGCTCTCCTTCGGTCTTCATCCGCCGCGCGGAGCACTGGTCGCCGATGTTGAATCGGGCAGCCCGGCCGAGGAGGCGGGCATTCAGCGTGGAGACATCATCCTCGCATTCAACGGCTCGCCGATCGAGGAAGGCCGCCATCTGCCGGCACGCATCGCAGAAACCCCGGTCGGCACCACGATCACCTTGACGCTGCTCCGCGATGGCATCGAGAAAGACATCCAGGTGGTCGTACGGGAACAACCCGGCTCACAGCCCAGAAGAGTGGAGTCGGCTGCCTCGCTTGGACCCTGGGGGATGCGCCTGACCGATCTCACGCCAGAACTCATGCGCCGCTTCAATATTCCACGCAGCGTGCGAGGCGCCATGATCCGTGACATCGTTCGCGGCGGACCGGCCTCGATTTCCGGCCTGCAACCGGGTGACGTGATTCGCCAGATCGACCGGCGGCCGGTCACATCGGCACGCATGGCACAGCAGATCCTCGATCGTGCAGACACGCGGGTCCTGCTCCTGATCCAACGGGGTCCTGCATCGGGTTATGAAGCAATAGAGCGGGAGGGCTCGGAAAGTCAGAAATGATTTCGGCGCCCCGTGGGTCCGGACGTATCACAGAGCAGAGGGCGTACTGAGGGCGGTTCTATTGTCCCTGACCATGCGATCGAGCAATCGCGACACTTCGCAATGAATGCCAGGGGAATCGCTTGCGCGCGCGCCGTTACCGCGACACAAAGAGTCCCAGGGAGTCAATGATGGGTCTCTTCGATAAGCTGCGTGGCGAACTGGTCGACATCGTCGAATGGCTCGACAATGGCCGCACGACACTGGTCTGGCGATTTCCGCGCTACCATAACCAGATCAAGAATGGTGCGCACCTGATCGTGCGTCCCGGCCAGATCGCCGCTTTTGTCCATCGCGGTGTCCTGGCCGATCTGTTCGAACCGGGGCACTATGAGCTACGCTCCGACAACTTACCGCTCCTCAGTACACTGCAGGGTTGGAAACACGGCTTCGACAGCCCCTTCAAAGCGGAAGTTTATTTCGTCGCTACCCGCCAGATCACGGATCTGAAATGGGGGACATCCAATCCGATCCTGCTCCGCGACGCCGAGTTCGGCCCCATGCGCCTCCGCGCCTTTGGCACCTACGCGCTCAAAGCCACCGATCCGCGTGCCGTCATCCGGGAACTGGTGGGTGCCGATCCGGCTTTCGAGGCGGACGAAATCCACGAACTCCTACGTTCCATGATCACCGAAGCCCTGGCCGACGTTCTCGGTCACGCGAAGATCCCCGTCCTCGATCTGGCTTCGAATTATCAGAGCCTTGCTGCACTCGTGCGTCAGAACGTGAATGAGCGCATCGACGGCCAATACGGACTCGAGCTGCCACAGTTGCTCATCATGAATCTGTCCCTCCCGGAAGAAGTGGAGAAGGCGCTCGACGCGCGGACGAGTATGAATCTGGTCCGCGATCTCGATGCATTCCAGCATTTCCAGGCGGGGCAGGCGATGACGCTGGCAGCAGCAAATCCGTCGGGAGGCGGCGCTACGGAAGGTGTCGGGCTCGGGCTGGGGTTTGCCATGGCCAATCGCCTGATGCAGACACCGCCACCGGCCCTCACGGCAGCGGCCTATCACATCGCTGTGGGTGACCGGAGTACCGGGCCATTCACACTGAGCCAACTGGCAGAGGCCATCGCCGCCGGACAGGTGCGACCGGACACGCTCGTGTGGAGCCCCGGCATGAGCGAGTGGGTTGCCGCAGGCAAGGTGGCACAACTGGCATCTTTGTTCTCTCCGGTGCCGCCGCCCATTCCGCGATGACGCGGCGGAGGACATCGAAACGATGAACTGCGCCAACTGCGGGGCGCCGCTCCCGCCCACTTCTCACATCTGTGTGTTCTGCCGTACACTGAACGATACGGATCTGCACGGCATCACCACGCAGGGTGGGTCCAGTCCATCGCAACTGATCTGCCCACGATGCGACAAAAACCTGGAAAATCTTGTCATTGGAGAATCGCCCTCATTCGCTGTCGAACGCTGCCCTGAATGTCTGGGAGGAGAAGAGGATCGACATCGAATTCTGGTGGTTCTTCGATCCGGGCGAACTGGAGATGGCTCTGGATCACTTCGTCACACACGTTTACGACATCGACTTTCAACGCATTGGCCAGTTGTGTGGGGATGAGCGTCGATCGGGTCAATTCGACGGCGAGGTGCGTTACCTGAAGTGCCCGCGTTGCCGGACCCTCATGATGCGGCGCAACTTCGGTACGCGTTCGGGAGTCATCATCGATACCTGCAAGGCCTGTGGTGCCTGGCTCGACGGGGGTGAATTCGGCCAGTTGCTCCGTTGGGTCAAGAGCGGCGGCAGAATTCTCGACCAGCAGCGCAAGCAGGAGGCAGACCGTGAGGAAGAACGCCGG
>CAZEWD010000015.1:19170-22444 GCA_964515725.1 uncultured Binatia bacterium (SeqCode) | reverse complement strand
ATGGTGGTGGTGGGATCCTTACCCATTCATCTATCCGTACCCGGTCCCCTATCCATCACAAACCGTGGTTGTTCAGGAACAGCCGCCCGTTTACATCGAGCGACAGGCGCCGGGATCCGATGCTCCGGCATGGTATTACTGTCCCAGTTCGCGTGCCTACTACCCGAGTGTGAAAACCTGTCCGGAAGAATGGATCCGGGTTGCTCCGGAAAACTGATATCCTATCGGACATCTCGAAACTCCGATGGATCCGAGGACATGGAGATGATGATGCGACACAAACTCATAGCACTCTGTGCCACGTTCTTTCTGAACGGATGTGCGGCCCGCATACCCAGCGGGCCGAGTGTGATGGTCTTGCCGGGTACGGGCAAGAGCTTCGAGCAATTCAAATACGACGATTACGTCTGCCGTCAATGGGCGGCGCAACAGTGCGGAGCCTCCCCAACCCACGCCGCTGATAACACGATGGCGGCACACGCCGCCGTGGGGACGGTTGTTGGAGCAGCCACGGGAGCAGCGATTGGCGCGGCTGCCGGCGATCCGGCCATGGGAGCCGCGGTAGGCTCTGGTGTGGGCCTTCTGGGCGGCTCGCTGTCAGGAGCGGATTCCGGGCAATCTGCCCAGTGGTCGGTGCAACGCCGCTATGATGCGGCATACATGCAATGCATGTACGCCAATGGGCACCAGATCCCCATCCCTGCTGGGTATGAACGAGCACAGCGATCTTCTCGTCCGGCAGACATTCCACCGCCACCGCGTGGCGCACCGCCACCACCACCCCCTGGCTACTGACCGTCGAACTTTCTGCCTATTTGCCGCCGGAAATCGTCTTGATCACGGTGCCCTCCACGCCGGTTGCGTAACCGATCTGTGAGGAAACCATGACAATGGCGTCGAGGGCATCCTCAGTGGGTGACGCCTGTGGCACCCACCGGACTCCATCCTCGGTTGCCAGGATGATTCCGTAGTCGCCGACCGCCCAGGCATGCCGGTGATCCGTAGCCGAAACCGCGTAAAGAGCGTCGGGGCACGCCGCGTTATCGGGTACGGACGGATTTACACCACAGTACACGCTTTGCTTCGACCACGTATTGCCACCATCTCTGGTCGCCAGGATAACCTGCGTTGGGTACGTGTCGTCTCCCGTTCCGCCAACTGCCCAGCAGGTTTGCGCATCGACGCAGGAGATACCGAAGAGGATCTCGGCCGTCCCGCTGACCTGTTTGGTCCAGGTGAGACCGCCATTCGTGGTGTGGAGGATGACTCCGGAATCACCGACCGCCCAGCCGTTCGTAGTATCGACGAAAGTGACCGCATAGAGGAATTCCGTCGTTCCGCTGGCCTGAGCAACCCATGTCTGACCGCCATCGGCAGTGGCGCGAATCGTGCCCTGTTCACCGACCGTCCAGCCGTTTACACCCGTGACGAAACGGATGCCGAACAGAGACACCGTCGTGTTGGCATTCTGAGGCAACCAGGTATTTCCACCATCGCGCGTCCGCAGAATGGTGCCATTCGACCCTGCCACCCAAGCCAACTGTGGATCGATGGTCGTAACTGCGAACAGCCCTTCCAGCGTCCCGCTGTCCTGCGCCGTCCACGTGGCGCCACCATCGTTCGTGTGTGCAATGGAACCGAAATCACCGACGGCAAAACCGGAATCGCTGATACCGGGCGGGAATGCCACAGCGTAAAGTTCATTTGTCGTTGCCGGATTTCCCATGGTCCATGTTTCCCCCGCATCCGACGTGCCCAGAAGCGTTCCTCCGCTACCCACCACCTGGGCATGCGTCGCACCGAGGGCCTTCAGCGCAAACAGCGGATTGCCGTTGTTGCTATCCTGCGACGTCCAGCTCCCGCCACCGTTCGTTGTGCGGAGAATGATTCCGGCTCCTGTATCATCATCATAGGCACCGACGATCCAGGCGGTGTTCGCATCGCCAAACGAAACTCCGAACAGCGGGGCAATCTGTGGCGAGACGAGCGCAACCCATTGTTGCCCGCCGTTCGTCGTCCGCACGATCACACCGTTGTCGCCAACAGCGAGGCCAATATTGGCGTCGTACATGGCGATTGCATAGAGGTCAGACCCCGTGGCGCTGAACTGAGGGATCCACGTCTGCCCGGCGTCGTTCGTCCGCAGGATCGTGCCCACAGCGCCCACCGCCCAGCCGTTCGTGGTATCAACGAAGGTAACAGCGTTCAGATCACGGGCGGTCCCACTATTTTGCGGCATCCAGATGCCGCCGCCGTTGGTGGTATGCAGAATGGTTCCAAAGGCGCCGACGATCCAGCCGTTACTTGCGTCTGCGAAAGCAACGCCTGTCAGATCCACGTCGGTGCCGCTCCCCTGCGGATTCCAGTTCTCCCCGCCATCGACAGTAACGTAGATCGCGCCCGCCTCGCCCACGGCGTAGCCGAGATTACCGGTCACAAAATCGACAGCATAAAGATTCCAGTAAGCGCTGATGAACTGCGTATCCCAGGTCCGGCCGCCGTCGGTCGTATGGACGACCTCGGCGTACGAGCCCACTGCCCAACCGTGGTTCGCATCGATGAAATCAATGGCATAGAGATCTTCTCCCGTGGGCCACGGATTTTGAAAGAACCAGGGATCCTCAGCGGGGATGCTACAACCCAGCAGGGCGTTGTTCACACCCGTCAGAATCTCGTCGATCGTGACGGCTCCGTCACCGTTGGCATCGAACGTGGGACATGCGGAAACAGGAAGCGACTCGAGAGCCATGTTCACGCCGACGATGAGCTCATCCACGGTCACCTCGTTGTCACCACTGCAATCGCCGATACAGCTCTGTGCGACCGCAGCACGACCGGCACCGATGATGAGCCCCACCAACACCAGGGCCCGCAACACCCACGTTGCTCGTTTTCCCATTTCGGTCTCCTATCCCAGTCCGCCGCTCAGCCTGACTACACCTCGCCCGCTCGAATAGAAATGGGCGGACGGGTATCGGCCATAGGGCCGAGTGATCCTCACACGAGCACGTTTTGCTCCAGCGTCAGCCAGGACGGACAAGGGGCCGCGGAGTGTATCCGATCGGTCGAGTGACCTCAAGCGAACGACAGAGCACCGGTTCCGAACCGCGTCGCATCCCACCCTCACATCGATGCCTATGCGGCGGCGTCCAACAACTCGGCCACCCGAGTGCGCTGGTAGACACCGTCGCCAAGATACATCTGGTTATGCTTCTGCCGCTTGAAATAGATGTGGATGTCGCACTCCCAGGTGAAGCCGATGCCCCCGTGCAAC
>CAZEWD010000015.1:14066-19160 GCA_964515725.1 uncultured Binatia bacterium (SeqCode) | reverse complement strand
TGCACCGAGCGTCCGGAGCAGAACGCAGCCATATCGGAAGCGCTCGACTTCGCCATGCGGGCATACATCTCGGCGCGATCGGGTTCATGATCGATGGCGCTGGCGGCTGCATAAACGAGAGAGCGTGCCTCGTCGATCTTCAACATCATGTTGACGAGAGGATGTTTCACCGCCTGGAAGAAACCGATCGGCCGATCGAACTGCTTGCGGATCTGCGCGTATTCGTTCGTCGTCTGGAGCTGCCATTCAGCGGCACCGCACATATCAGCGGAGATGAGAGTCAGCAGTGCCGGTGTGGCGCGTCTCAGGACGGCGTCACCTTCTCCTGCGACGGCCACTGTACTTTCCGGTGAAAGGCGCACGGAGGCAAATTCGACACGGCCCTGATCTCGTGTCAGATCAACGATACGATCCGGGTGAACGGTCACGCCCGGAGTGTCGGCATTGACGACAAACAATCCGACCTTCTTCCCCACCTTTGCCGAAACGACAAAAAACGCGACCTTCCTTGCATCTTGCACGAAATGGGCAGTGCCGTTCAGGACGATATCTTTCTTTCCGACCCTGGCCTTCACATCTGTGTCGCCCGCATCCCACGATCCGTCTGCGTTCGTAATCGCCAACGCAGCCGCCTCGCCATCGAGAATACGCCGTAACGCCGTTTCAGCCGCCGGCGTGCTCGCTTCGCGCAGCACACAGGTCGCCTGCAGTGTCGTACTCAGTGGTGATACGAGCGCGGCGCGACCGATCTCTTCCGACAACGCCGCCAGCGCAGCCATGTTCATCCCCGCGCCACCGCTCTTTTCTGGAATTGCTACCGACGTCCAGCCCAGATCGACCATCTGCCGCCACTGCGCCGCATCGTAATGAGCCGGTGGTATCTCACTTTCATATGCTTCGTGGTGATCGCGTGCGACCGTTTGCCGTACCCGTGCCGGACCTGCGTGGTCGCTCAAGAACTTGCGAGCACCATCGCGCAGCATTTGTTCGTCTTCCCCGAACCCAAAATCCTTCGGCTGTGCCATGCGTCCCTCTTATTTCGACTTGGCGAGTCCGAGGACCCGCTCCCCCAGAATGTTCCGTTGCACTTCGCTGGTACCTGCGGCGATCGTAATGCCATACGAATTCATGTAGGCGAGGGGCCACTGCGCACCATCTGGCGCATTCGCATCACCGAGATACAGTGACGCATGTGCACCTTCGATCTCCAAACCAAGACCTGCTGCATCCTGCATCAGTTCACTGATCAGCAGCTTGGCCTGGAGCGGAATGCGCATGGGATGATCGATCAGGCGGGGCACCCGCGCCCGGCGGTGCGACTGGCGCATGCCCTCGCCACGCACGAGGATCTGAATGATTCGATCGCGTAGTACGGCATCCTCCCAGGCTGGCTTGCCGTTGCGCTTCAGTTTCTTTGCCAGACCGATCAGGCCGAGCATACGCTCTTCGAGGCCCTCACCCCCACCACCCCCGGCACCTTCGGCAGCGCCGCGTTCGTGCAACAACGTCGTCATTGCCACCTGCCAACCATTGCCGACCTGATCGAGCCGGTACGAATCGGGGATCACCACATCTTCGAACAGGACTTCATTGAAGCCGGTCTGACCCGTCATCTTGATCAGCGGACGAACCGTCACGCCTTTCGTGTTGGCAATGGGTGTGACGAAATAGGTGAGTCCCTTGTACTTGTCGTCATGGCTCGTGCGGCAGAGGATGATCATCCAGGACGCGAAGTGTGCCAGGCTTGTCCACACCTTATGGCCGTTGATGACCCAGTTGTCGCCATCACGCGCAGCAAACGTCTGGGCACTGGCAAGATCACTGCCGGCATTCGGTTCCGAAAATCCCTGGCACCAGATCTCATCCGCAGAGAACAAAGGCGGCAGAAGCCGGCGCTTCTGCTCTTCCGTGCCATGATGCAGGATCGTCGGCGCGGCCATCCCGAGGCCGATCACATTGATGAGGTAGGGCACGCCCGCAGCACTCATTTCCTGTGTGGCAATACGTTGGAAACCGGTATGACCTCCGCCACCGTATTCCTTCGGGTAATCACAAGCGACCAGTCCCGCCTGGTAGCATCGTTTCTGCCAGTCACAGAGGAACTGGCGATGGTCTTCACGCATCACTTCGATGGCATATTCTGGTAGGCGAGACGGCGGTGCCCCGGGTTTGTTCTCACGTAACCAGTCCCGGCAGTACTGGCGGAATTCCGCCTGTTCAGGTGTGTCCTTTTTCACATCCATACACTCACTCCTTCGTACTCGGTGGCCCTTTCGGCAAACCAGGGCGGTATCAGAGATGCACGATTCAGGAAAGCAACGGTGTGCCGGCGGTTTCTGTCGCCCGATCCAGGGGCAGGCTGGGTCCTACAATTCGACGGTGGCCGTGCCGGTTACCAGCCGGTCCCCGTCGGTCGTTTCCAGCAGAAGATCGCATTCAACAAAGTTGCCGTTGTCGTTGCTGTATTTCTCCGTCACGACGCCGTGGACCCGTAACGGCACATTGGGTCGCACAAGGGCTCGGAATGTTCCGCTCAGCCGTCGCAGGCGTTTTCCAGGAAGACTTTCCGCCAGAAGGCGTGAAAACAATGCAAGACTCAGATTGCCGGGAGCGATCTGGCCAGGAAGTCCTTCCTTCTGCGCTTCTTCATCGGATAGAAACCGCCCGCCCGGCATATGGGCTGCATGGGCGTAAGCGCGCACTGCTTCGGAAGAGAAGACGATTTCCAACACTCCGAGTTCGTCCCCGATGTCCAGATCTCTCGTCATTTTCATTCCCCACGGTTGGCCGTACACACCTCGCTCGGCCCACTGTCATCTGGTCGATGATCGACGCTCACACGGTTCGATCTGGAACTCAACGCAACAAGATGCCCCCATCGACGGGAATGACGGTTCCTGTGACGTAGGCACCGGCACGTGATGCCAGATAGATCGCAATACCCGCCATATCGGCGGGTTCGCCGATTCGCCCCAGCGGACAGGCAGCGACGATGGCATCACGGAAGTTCTTCAGGGTCTCGGCCATCATCTTGCTCTCGAACGGCCCCGGCGCCACGGCATTTACCGTGATGTTCCGGCTCGCCAACTGCCGTGCCAGAACGCGCGTCAAATGATGCACGGCTGCCTTGCTGGCCGAGTAGGCGTACGTTTCGAGCAGTGGGATCTGAATGCCATCGATCGAGCCGATGTTGATCACCCGGGCAGGATCGCCTGGTTGTGCGCCTTTCTCCAACTGCGGAACGAGAGCACGTGTCAGTTGGAAAATTGCTTTCACGTTCAAGGCAAGAACCTTGTCCCATGCCGAATCGGGGTAGTCGGCCATCGGTGCACCCCAGTTCGCGCCGGCATTGTTGACCAGGATATTCAGGGTCGACTCGCGCTTTGCGATCTCCTCGGCCAGACGATTGCACTCCGCTTCATGGGAAAGATCCGCCGGAAGAGAGTGGCATTCGCCGGATTTCGACAGTTCGGCGGCCACGGCATCACACACTTCCTTCTTGCGGGAGGAGATGTACACCCTGGCTCCGTTTTCCACATATCCGCGTGCAATCATCAAACCGATGCCTCGCGAACCACCGGTTACCAACGCTACCTTGCCTCGAATATCGAATAGGTTCTTCACATCTGCTCCTGTCGTGTTGGATTGCCTTCCACCTCGATCTGCCTCGCAGTTCACCACACTTCTGGTTTGAACATCTCGTCGATGCGGTGCGAACGCCGCCGAATGAACTCCCGTTGCTCCGGGTGTGTGAGGATGTAGAGATCGCCTCGTTCGATTCCCCGTACCACGCGGCGTGCCACCTCGGCCGGAGGAATGACACCGCCCTTCATTTCCGAGACGGGTGGCAGGACGGCCGGATCGCCTGGGTTACGTAACTCTGGAGGCCGCATCGTCACCGAGTTTTCATTGATGTTCGTGTCGACGATCATGGGACAGAGCACGCTGACACCGATCCCCTGTGGCTTCAACTCGCGATACAGGGATTCGCTCAACCCAACGACAGCAAATTTCGAGGCGCAATAGAGACCGAGCCATTGCATACCCACGAGACCTGCCATCGAGGCCGTATTGACGATATGACCGCCCTGCGCCTGCCGCAGCAGGAGAGGCGCAAAGGCTTCGACACCATGCACGACACCCCAGAAGTTCACGTTCATCGTGTACTCCCAATCGGCATGCGTCGCCTGTGTCATCATCCCTAAAACGCCGATTCCGGCGTTGTTGCAGACAATATGCACAGCACCCCACTGCTGCAGGGTCGCATCGGCCAGTGCCTGCACACTCGTGAGTTTACTGACGTCGGTATGCACTCCGATGACCTGCGCACCCTTGTCCTTCAACTCCGTCACGCTCTTTTCCAGAGCCGCCGGATTGAGGTCGGCCAATACCAGCCTGGCACCGCGCGCCGCAAAGGCGTGCGCCATTGCCATACCGATCCCACCCGCGCCGCCCGTGATGACGGCAACACGATCTCGAAATGCATCCATGGAATCACCCCGTGTGAAACGGCCCTACCAGATTTCCCACGGCGAGGGGAGAATATCGGACGAGCAGCGCTCAGACACCTGCAAAATCTGCCATACCCGGCACACCCGTCGATGGATTCCCTTGTGCCTACCGAAGCACGCCGGGATCTGTCAGAATCGCCTTGTCATGAGAGCGCGTGTCCGGATTCTCCTGCTTCTGGTCCTTCTCTTCGCGGGCATGAGTCCCGAGGCTTTCGCTTCACCCCCGATCCATCCCAAAAAGGGGAGGTTCCTGGTCGCCAGCCGGACCCTGCGTGATCCGAATTTCACAGAAACCGTGATCTTGCTGCTCGACAGCGGCCCCACCGGTGCACTGGGAGTCGTCATCAATCGCCCGACCGGAACGAAGCTGGCTGCAGTCCTACCCAGGGTCAAAGCGTTACGGGGCCGATCAGACCCGGTATTTCTGGGAGGACCGGTCAGCCGCTCCGTCATGGTGTTACTCATCGGCGCTTCCGGGCAACCAGCCGATTCCGAGAAAATCCTCGATGGTGTGTATGCCACCACCAGGCTTGGCACCCTGAGAGAGATCCTCGCACGCAAGGCCGGTAAAACGCGTTTTCAC
>CAZEWD010000015.1:1435-14056 GCA_964515725.1 uncultured Binatia bacterium (SeqCode) | reverse complement strand
TATGCTGGCTATGCCGGCTGGGCTCCGGGACAACTGGAAAATGAGATTGCACGCGGCGACTGGCTGGTGGGCTCAGCCGATGCCGCAACCATCTTCGACCTTCCCGCAACGGAGATATGGCCGAAGCTCATCCAGCGATTTTCTGGGGCATGGACGCGGGCCATACCGGACTCCACCCTGTCCGCCGTTGAACCGAGCTGATCTGTAGTCTCTGGACTCCCACTCCGGCACAGCTATGCGTGACCGGCACTGCTTGTCATGGAATCACCGCTAGCCGAGTCGCGCTCCCCGACGAGCACCGTATACGGGCTGACCTGTACCGAGTTTGCCGCAGCCCGTGGCATCCACATGCAGGCCGCTCGACACGAATATGCTAACCTGATGAGGCACAATGGTGCGTTCGAACCACCACGGATGACACGTCAGGAGTCCCAGGGTGAGCTGACGAAATTCTGCCTGGACGTGGGTGATGGACTAGAAATCGAGTCAGTCATCATTCCGATGGACAGCTACCACCGAGGCCGTTGGCGAACCCTGTGCGTCTCCACACAGGTCGGCTGCCGCATGGGTTGCACCTTTTGTGAGACCGCCCGGATGGGTTGGTTGCGCAATCTGAGTGCCGCTGAGATCGTCGCCCAGCGCATCGTGGCGCGACGAATCCTGCACGAACGTCTGGGCCAACCGTCTGGCGCCTACCTCTATGACAGCGATGGGATTCACAACCTCGTGTTCATGGGGATGGGCGAGCCTCTGGATAATTTTGATGAAACGATCCAGGCGATTCGGGTTTTGAGCGATCCGCGTGGGTTGGCGTTTCCCCGGTCGCAGATCACTCTATCGACCGTCGGTCGGATCGATGGTCTGCGCCGTCTCGGTGGACTCATCCGCCGGGAGCCACAATGGCGCAATTTGCGTCTGGCCATCTCCCTGCACGCAGCCGAAGACCGGTTGCGCAATCATCTCGTTCCGATCAACCGTGGTATGCCTCTGATGGAATTACAACGCGCTCTTCTCGAATACCCTTTGTCAAAGCGCGGACTCTACCTCATCCAATATGTTCTACTCGATGGGATCAACGACAGCCTGACAGACGCCGACGCACTCGCGGCATGGTGCACACCCCTGCGCTGTGTCGTCAATCTGATCCCATACAACCCACAACGAGACGCACTTTACACTGCGCCGCCGGACCATCGGATCCAGGCGTTCCTGCAAAGGCTGCGGGCGCAGGGAATCTTCGTCAAACGCCGCGTCACGCAGGGGCGTGATCTGATGGGAGCTTGTGGTCAGTTGGGAAATCCAGAGATCCGGCGGAGCCGCTTACGAGAAGCACCGAGTTGAGAGAGATTTCGTGGTTCTCTCTCGTTCCCCATTACTTGCCAAAGCTGCGGGCGAACAGGCTCTCGATGGCCGCCTGACCGTTCGCTTGCAGGTAGCGTGTGCCCGTACCGCAGATATGTGTGTGGCTGATCAGCGGCTCGTGTTTTTCCCAGGCGCTTCCATTCCAGCGATGCCAGGCATCGCGCTCCTGATCAAACACATAGAGTGTTTTGTTACAGAGCTTTGCGAACTCGGCGCCCCAGCCTGTTCCGCCCTTGACGGTGTCATCCTCGAGGATGGTACCCACAACGTAAATCTCCTGTGCGTTGTTTACCTGATACCAGATCGTCTGCAGGACTTTCTTGAAGTAGTCGGTTTCGGGGTAGTGACGACGCATGAGTTTGGAAACGTACGCCAGACTGACATCGCCATTCAGCAGTTCTTCATGTGTCAGGACACGCAGACCACGAGTCCGCTCGATCTCGTGCCCTTCGAACGTGAAAGTCACCTCATCGACACCGTACTGTTCGGCGAGCCGGCCAAAAGCTGCTTCCGTGCCTTTCAATCCACCGCTGAACAACACAACATCTTTCGGGTCCATCATCGCATGTTTCCTCCGTCCGAGAATCCTCGTCAAGGAAGCCCAGGGTCCTCATGAATGCAAGAGAGATGCGTACGCATCGATGCACTCCCTTGAAAAGGCGGACGCCGGTCTGATGTGTGTCCGGTGTAGCCCCACCCCGAGCAATTCGGCTTGCTGGTGCTGCGCCGTACATACTATCTCAGCCATCCATGGAAGGACCCACCCGCGCGTCACTCGCAGTCATGATCGCAGTTCTCGTCCTGGCTGGTTGCGGTACAGACTACGTCGCCCATTACACGAAACCGGCGCCCACACAGACGGTAGTGATCCACCGATCTCCGACGGTTGTGCCGCCATCGTCGTCACCATCCGCGACACAGACCTTCACACCCACGTCCACTCCACCCGCAACCTCAACGGAGACACCTCGATCGACCTTCACTTCTCTTCCAACATTCAGTCCAAGTCTTTCACCAACTACGATTCCCACGCAGACTGCGCAGCCAACCCCTACGGAAGTTCTGGGACCTGCACTGGTCGAGATTGGCACAGATTACCGTTTGCGTTTCGAGGTGGCTGCAAGAGAACTGACCCTTTGGCGTGGCGGAACGCTTCTCGTGACCTTTCCGGCTGACGCCCTGCAGTTGGGACGAGCTGATCTTGTCGACGATTCCTTCAACTACGATCCATATCTCCTCTACAATGAGGACTCGCTCTACCAGCCCCCCGCCGGCTTCCGTTGGACTTCTCCCGTGAGTGCAACGATCTCCGACATCGATTCCTCCTCTTTTACTGTGGATCTCGACTACGGAGGCAAGGCCCACGCGCACCTGTACATAGAACGCTGGAGGGACGGATTTGAACTCCGGCTCGTGCCGCAACCCGATGTCTCAGTCGCGTACATGAGACTACGCCCGCAGGTCGATCCCGAGGAGGCGTTCTATGGTCTGGGCGAGTACTTCGATGACGTCAACCATCGGGGAAAGCTACGTGCCATGCAACTCGAAGCCGATAACAGCATCGAGAGTATTTATAACGAAGCGCACGTCCCCATTCCCTTCCTGATCGGTACACGAGGATGGGGATTGTTCGTCGAATCCTATCTGCCGGGTGTTTTCGATGTCGCGCGACTTCAGCCCGATCGTGTCGAGGCTGCCTTCGGCACAGGAACGGCGTCCGCCGATGGTCTGACATTTCTTCTGTTCGGGGCAGGACATCCACTCGATCTCACGAAACACTACTATGAGAGGTCCGGTTACCCGAAGTTACCGGCACAATGGGCCCTGGGACCGTGGATCTGGCGTAACGAGAACGACGATCAGGCTCAATTCGAACGTGATATCAATGCCGTGCGCGATCTGGACCTGGCAACCACAGGTGCATGGATCGATCGACCGTATGCAACGGGGGTCAACACGTTTGACTTCAAGGCATCCCAGTTTCCCGATCCCGGCCACATGATCGATCTTGCGCACCGACTGGGGCTGCGACTGGCCGTATGGCACACACCGTACCTCGACCGGAATGATCCTTCGACGAAAACCCTACGCGAGGAGGCAGCACAGGGGCTTTTCTATCCGGTACGCAGCAGCCTTCTGCTCAACCGCTGGGGCCGACCGATCGATTTCACGAAACCAGCCGCTTTCGACTGGTGGCAAAACCTCATCCATCGATACACCGATATCGGCATCGAGGGCTTCAAGCTCGACTATGGCGAAGATATCGTGGTGGGACTGGGTACGGCACGCAATGTCTGGCAGTTCGCGGATGGTAGTGACGAACGGACGATGCACGCAAAGTATCAACTCCTCTACCACAAGGTCTATGCGGACACCCTGCCGAAGACAGGTGGCTTCCTCCTCTGCCGGCATGCCACGTTTGGGGATCAACAGAACGGTCCCATCATCTGGCCGGGTGATCTCGACGCCAGCTTCGCCAAACATCGTGAGTTGGTTTCCACCCCTGACGGGGATTCCTATGTAGCGGTGGGCGGTCTCCCGGCATCGATGATTGCCGGAATCGGGCTTGGACCGTCAGGCTTTCCCTTTTATGGCTCCGACACAGGCGGATATCGGCATGCGCCACCCGACAAAGAACTGTTCACGCGCTGGTTTCAGCAAACCGCTCTTTCTTCGGTCATGCAGATCGGTACGAACACGAGTGATGTCGCCTGGGAGCCAACGCCGAAAAATGGATTCGACGACGAAATGCTCGGCTGGTACCGGATCTACACACGGCTGCATCTGCGGCTCTTTCCTTACGAATGGACCTACGCACAGAAGATCGCGCGCTACGGCCGGCCCATCCAGCGTCCCCTGGGTCTCACCTATCCGGAACTCGGCGAACATCCCTGGGACGAGTACTTGTTCGGCGACAACCTGCTCGTCGCTCCGGTTGTTGAGCGGGGACAGCGGGAGCGGCAGGTTCTCTTCCCACCGGGTGACTGGATCGACTGGTGGACAGGGGAGATTTTCCACGGACCGGCAACTGTCATGGTGGCTGCACCTCTGGAAAAGCTCCCTCTCTACCACCGTTCGGGGAGCGCCGTGCCACTTCTACGACCGACCATCGATGCGATCGCCGCCACGACCGAGCCTGATCGCGTTGATTCCTATGCAACGACGCCCGGCATTCTCTACGTCCGGCTGACACTCGATGCCGAGCCGTTTACCGTGTTCGACGGAACACGGATCAGTACAACTTTGGTATCGGAGACTGCTCCCCTATACGAATCAACGATCCGGATCGAACCGGGGTCGGAGTTCCAATACGGTGCCGTCTTTGAGATCCCGAATGTGGATCCCCTGTCCATTTTCCGCGGAGATGTAGAACTGCCCCGTGCTGATTCGGTGCAGGATCTGGAAGAAATGGAGGAAGGCTGGGCTCTTGATTCGCTGCTCTACATCAAGGTTGCATCCGGCGAACAGCAAGTGAGCGTCGCAGTGGAGAAGAATCTACTCCATCCCTCCAAACTGTCGAAGCCATGAAAAAGAGGCAGGAAGCGATCTTCCTGCCTCTTTCGTTGCGGAGATGCGCGAGAGGTTGGGTTCGCGCCGTGTCCTGCGACGTGGGCAACGAGCGACATCGGTGGAGTTCGGCATGCTCGCTATCGCCTTCAACTTGAAGTGAGTGATCGGGGGACGAACACCAACACTGCTCGGGATGCTCGAATGCCGTAAGAACGGTCAGAATTGGCTCATTGAGTGCGTTCTATGACTCGTACTCGACCAGGAGCGGTCACAACACAAAAGGCTTCACGTGAACACCCTCATCTGTCGCTCACTCGCGAGCAATATATCAACAGTCTCGGTCGCCGGGGAGACGGCTGACGAGCATCGCGTGCACGCGAGCCCATGCCGTGGCGGCGTCGTGTTTGAGACCCGTCCTCAAGAGCGGCGGCACGTCGGTGAGGAACGCCGGATCGCTGAGTTTCGCCGCCATGTTCGCCTCGAACTGTGCGCGGGTCACCGGTGTGCCAGCGAACGCCATATACTGCTCGAAGGCCTCGAGGAGGCGGTCGCTGTCGAACGCGGGGTGGTCCAGCGCGAGGTCGAGATCGAAGAGGTCACGTCCCTTCTTGCGCTGGTAGAGTGCGCGTAGTTTGGTCCCGAGGAGCTCCGGCAGGCTGAAGGTCGCCACGTCTGCATGCCCTGAAAACCATGGGTTCACAACCTCCACTCGCTGTGTTGTGTAACCGTGGACGGCGAAGTGCTCACGTGTGTTGATCTCGATCTTTACACGCATCTGCACGACGGGTGTAAAGGTCGTATTGAAGCGGTAGTACAGGGTAAAGCGTCCCTGCCCGGCCTTCCACCTGGGTTGGCCGAGCCAGGGATCGAGGGCGGCTCGAATCTTGTCGGCGAGCGGGCCTATGGGTTCGGCCGCGCGCTGCACAAAATCAAGGTCCTCGGAGTAGCGGCCGGGTGGATCGAAGAAGAGCTTGTGCAGCGCGGTGCCGCCGCGGAACACGGCACCCTCGGCAAACGCGGGCCGGCGGAAGAGCTCGACGAGCGCGCGGGAGAGCACGAGGTCCTGCTCGACCTGTGTGTTGTCGGGCCAAGGCGCGGACCTGCGCCACGCGGTAATGCTCGCCCTCGGGATCATAGGTCGGGCTCGACCTCGTCATTGACCAGCACGCACCAGCGGGGATCGAGAGGCGCACCTGCCGTCTCGCGCGCCCCCGTGAGCGGGGTTGGCAGGAGGCGTTTGTCTGCGACCGTTGTGGCGAGGGCATCGGCGAGGTCCGGCTGCCCCACGAAATCGAGAAGCCAGCCGAGACGCTGTACGTCGGTCCGTGCCACGCGTGTCGCTCCTGCGATAAGCGCCGCGGGGTCGAGCTTCTCCGCGAGTTCGCCGAGGACGGTCGCGATGTTGCTCCAGTACCCGGAGGCGGATGGGAAACGTACGAGGTCGAAGGCTGTCGTCTCGGGCGTTGCGACCTGCATCGTGCCGGTCTCGGTCTGCATGGGCTGTGTTGCCGCACCGTCAAAGACGCTGCTCATGTGGAAGTCGATGCGGACGCGCCCCACCTCGATATCGCGCTCGGCCGAGTCGACGATTACCTGGAAGGCCATGGCCTGCTGATGTCCGGCCCCGTGGAGCGCGGCTGCGGTCAGCAGCGCGACGTAGTAGCGCCGTCCCATATGGCGCATGAGGTCGTCGATGAACCAGCTCGCTGGGGGGCTGCCGGCCGCTCGGTACTCCCGCGGCACCACGACAAAGAAATCTCGTCTCGGGGTGACGACGGTGCCGCTCTGCTTCAGGCGGTAGAGCGTCATCTTGATGGCGGCTGGGGAAGCGTCGGTCACCGCGTCAACGTCCGGACGGGTAAAGACGTATCGTCCCTCCTCAGGGAGCGCCTCGATCCACTCATATAGGGTACCGGGACTTGCCATTGCTGAACTCCACGCAAAAAGTAACGCGACGCGTAACTTCTTGCAAATGATTCAGCGTGGCGGATGAGTATCTTCCGCTTCGTCATAGCCTCCCGGTGTGCGGCGAGGGACATGGGCCACACGCCGATAGGCGTTACGGATCGGTGAGTGTTTGCTACATGATTCCAAATACTTGCTGAGGTAGGAGGTCAACCCGCAGGTCACTCAGAAAAGGGAGGCGCTATTTGAGCCATTTTCGAGTCGGCGTAATGCAGCCGACCCAACGTTGAACGGGACCCCAAACGGCACGAGCTTCTCGCGGTTCTGTCTTGTGCACCCAGCAGGAGCGCAACCTTGCCGGTGCAAGTCGGGCCAAGAGGAGGTCATCCTCAGTGAAGCGAACCGCAATTGCGGGAGGGTTACCGACCGTGGAAACGAAGCGGGGAGCGAAACCGCGAACCGATGAACAAGAACCCGATGCGAGGCGGCGCCGAGTGGGGTGTGCGGACCAGAGACCGCATTCTCACTTGGGGGATGCTCGAGCAACCACGCTCGCGGCGCAACACCGGGCGGCGCAGGAAGAGAAGGTCGCCACGCTGGAGGCCAGGCCGGGCAGGAAAGACAGCGTAATTGCCGAAATCTCGATCGAGTACGTGTCGCTGGGTTCCGCATGATGTCCGAGAGCAGGTCGTCGACTTCATCAACCTGTGGGCTGACAAGACGGAGTTGAGCGTGCAGAAGTGGGTGAGTTAGACAGGAGTGGCGCGCGGCATATTCCAGGACTGGAAACAGCGCTACGACAAAGCCAACGAACACAACGGCAAAGTGCCGCGTGATCATTCGATTGAGCCGTGGGAGCACGCTAGGATCCTCGACTTCCACAGCCGCAACCCGCTGAAGGCTATTGGCGTCTTACCTTCATGACGCTCGATGCCGATGTGGTTGCGGTCAGCCCGTCGGCCAACTACCACGCCGTGCACCGTGCCGGCGTGCCCAATCGCTGGAACCGCAAGCCATCCCGGAAGGGTACTGGCTTTGTCCAGCCCTTGCGTGCGCATACGTACTGGCACATCGAAGCCTCGTACAGGACCATCAAGACAGTGGCGATCCGACCTAGGCGGTCCGGTTCACTCCAACACGCGCGCTAGGCCGTCGGCTAGTTCGTCATCCACTGTAACAACGTGCGCCCTGTACAGCAGTAATGGCGACGTCACACCTGCCGACAAGCTTGCCGGGCGCGAGCAAGCGATCTGGAAGGCGCGTGACACTAGGCTGGAGACTGCGCGTGAACAGCGTCGCCTTCAGAGTCAGCAAGGACGTGCCGCATGAGCACCCCGACCACCACCGGTTAAGCCACCCTCGCTTCGGCCGCCATAATCACCCCTCTTTCGCCGTGCGGAGGGCCGATCAAGGGCGCACGAACCTTCTTCTAACTCGGCCGGCGAAGCGACCCCTTGGGGCGCCCGAGCACAGCAATACGATCTCACCGGCGACGTTGGCTTTCTTCGCCTTAAGCCGCTGGGTGCTTGCCATCATCATTTTTCTGAATTCCGGCGGCAGCGACGAGACTGGCCCAATTCTCGCGGTATGGCTCTGCCTCGCCGACAAGTGGGTGCCAACGAACCATTTTGGCCTTTGCAGGCACTCTTGCACAATATTTCCGAATCTCGGCGGAGGGGACGATGTAACACTCAGGGACCGAACTCGGATCTTGTCCCTTCAAATCTACAAACACGTAGAAAAAATACTCTCCCCCATGGTTCGCCGCTTTGTGGCCGAGCGCGAACTCCAAATGATGCGAACGTTTATCATTTCCGCGACCGCGCGTTCGGCCGGCCCATTCCGCAGTCTTTACCTGGATCGCCAAGGTGCGGTTGCCCGTCGGATCGGAGGCAAGGATATCAACCGTTGGCGATCCGCCCCTGGGAATCGCCACGACGAAGCCACGCTGTGCGAGTCGGAATGCAACATAGTGTTCTCCGGCTGTACCAACCTGAAGAGCGTTATTGCGCGCCATCGTACTCTACTCAGATTACACCAGTGGGCACTTGTCAAGAAAACTCTGTCTTGAGGCTGTAAATATCTCAACTAGATAGTGGGTAGGAGTGGGGTCATGATGGGTGGTTTTCGAATCGTGTGGTGAATTTGAGATTGAGTTGGTGGAGTCCGGCTCGGATACTGGCGGCGGCGGTACGCCAGATACCGTCATGGAGAGAGCGGATGACCAGAGAGAGTTTGATTTTGAGGATATGGTCGGACTGGAAGCAGCCGCCGTTGTTACGGCGCAGATGTTCGAGCTGACCGTTGACAGCGATATTATGATATCGGGTATCTCGAAGCTGGGATGATGGCGAACGGGGTCGTGTTGGATCGGTACGCGGGGACATCGAGGAGAGGGCGTAAAGCCGAAGGGCGCTCCCAGAACCCTCACCGCGATCGATGCCGCGGATCTTTGCCGACCTCAACGAATGGATCCGCCACCGCGTACGTGTGCCGCACCTCACGCACTGACGTCGTGGGACGACGATCTATCGTGAGCTTCGTGTTCGGAGGCTCTCCGAGATCAGAGCCGCAAGGATCGCTGCCAACAGCCACCGATGGTGAAAGATCTCCGCCATGTTGAGCAACGGCGCCTCACCCATTCGATACTTCGATGAGCTCGGCATCCCGAGGCTGGCCGCGTAATCCCAACCCTTCGAACCGCCGGAGACGGACCCGCTTGTCCGGTGGTGTGGCAGGGGTCCCGAGGGATTGCCTCGGGACCCTATGCCGATTGTTTTTCCGGAGTTTTCAGATCTTCCCTTGCAGGAAGAACGCAATCACCAGGGCGTAAATACCCAGAGCTTCCATCATGGCAAGCGCGATGATCATCGGCGTCTGAATACGATCCGCCGAATTCGGGTTGCGACCGATGGACTCCATGGCAGAGGCCGCTGCACGACCCTGTCCGATGGCAACTCCCGTCGCCGCGATGCCCATGCCAAGACCAGCGCCAAGAGCGATCAGTCCACCCTGGCCTCCGTCTTCGGCAAATGCCGGCATCGCGACCATCAGGACCGCGAACATTCCCAGCAACGGAGCAATGAAACGTTTATGCATCGTCGGTGCCCTCCTTTCTTCAGAATTTGAAGACGACTTCCACCACGCCTCTCTGTCCTCCTCACCACACCTCGGCGTTGCGTCTTCAGAGCTGATTTCGCCGGTGATCCGATTCCTCCACCGGTTCGATTCGATCAATGATGGGCGTGCGCGTGACTCTCCTCATGGTGTCCGTGGTCTGCAATGGCCAACGAGAGGTACACCACGCTCAGGATGGTGAAGACGAATGCCTGCACGAGTCCAACAAACGCGCCCAGAATATAGAAAACCACCGGAATGAAGAGTTTGGTCAGATCCGTGAAGATCTCCAATACCAGGTGATCGCCGGTCATGTTGCCGAAAAGACGCAAGCCGAGTGAAACCGGCCGGATGAACTGGTCGGCAATCTCCAACGGTCCCATCAGGAAAAAGAGCCACGGTACCGGACCCAGGAAGTGCTTCAGATAGCCGCCTCCGTGCTTTTTGAAACCGAAGGTCGTGTAAAAGAGCAGCGAGCAGACACCGAGGGCAAATGTGACGTTGAAGTCACTCGTTGGTGGGGCGAATCCGGGAATGAGACCCATGAAATTGGCGAACAGGATGAAGAGGAAGAAGGTTGCGTAGACGTGTAGATACTTGCGGCCACCCTTGCCGATCACCCCTTCGATAAATCCGGCAAACCACTCGACGAAGATTTCGAGAGCATTACGTCCGGTCAGTGTTGCATCGGGAATCACCGGATCTTTGACCGCTTGCATCTGACGGCGTGCCACGAAGGCCCAGATGAGCAGGCCTACGGCGACGATCGAGGCGTGTGCCGTGTGTACCGGCAATTCCTTCAATCCGGGGACTACACTCACCCAGTTGAACGCGTGTTCCACTCAACCGACTCCTTTCAACACCAGTTGCGACCGTGCCGTTTCAATGAGGATGGCAGCGATCAGAGCGCTCGCACCAAACGCAAAGCTCATCCCCTCGATCGGCAGCCGCAGAAAGATGCCGATAATCAACGCGAGAAACAAGGCGGTCTTGCCGATAAATGCGCTTAGCGCCCAGACCTTCCGCCTGGGTTTCTCCCCTGGTGCCAGCAGCATGGTGACCATGATACGGATGAGAGCAAAGTTTGCACCCATCACGACACCCCCCAGGAACAGGCTCACAGGCTCCCCTAGATGAGTCGCGTACGAGAGGATTCCCGCTGCACCGACCAGTCCAGCGTGCCACCAGAGGATACGTCCGAGATCAATCGTCATTTTTGCGTTTGTCGTATCGATTCAACGCCCAGATCAGGCGGTACACCCCGCCCGCCATGCCGGTCAGGGTGAACAACAGGGTGAACCCTGGGGCCGTGCCCAGATAGCTATCGAGGTAATATCCCGCAATGACACCGGCAACGACGCTACCGGCAAACTCGGTGCCTGCCGCAACGTAGCGCGCCGCATTGGCCATCGACTCGGGATTTCCGATGGGCATAATCGTATGCATCCTCGGGGGGCGCTCACGACCCCCAGCCAATCACAGACCGGCCGTTATCGAGTTTTCCGTCTCGAACTGTGTGGAATCAGGAAAGCGTGGTCAAGACCTCCTGTGCCGCAAGAATCGTGCTCTGCACATCGCTTTCCGTGTGAGCGAGGGACAGAAAGGCTGCTTCGAATTGCGATGGCGGCAGGTAGATCCCCCGATCGAGCATGCCGCGAAACCATTTGCCGAAAAGCTCCGTGTCTGCCCCGCGCGCCTCATCTGCATGACGAACCCTGTCGAGGCCAAAGAAAATGGTCCACATCGAACCGACTCGGTTGATGCACGCCTTCCCCTTGTAGCTGGCGAGCGCATCGCGCAGTCCCGCCTCCAGCGAAGCGCTGATTTCCTCCAGACGTTCGTAGGTATCCGGTTTCGAGATCAACTCGAGCATCTGCAGGCCCGCAGCAACGGCCAGTGGATTTCCCGATAATGTGCCGGCCTGGTACACCGGTCCGAGAGGTGCCAACTGCTCCATGAATCTGCGCTTGCCGCCAAAGGCTGCCAACGGCAAGCCGCCACCCACGATCTTGCCCAGGGTCGTCAGATCAGGATCGATTCCGTAGCGTTCCTGTGCCCCACCGCGGGCAAGCCGGAAACCGGTCATCACCTCATCGAAAATCAGCAAGGCGCCGGCTTGCGCCGTAACTTCGCGCAGCGCCTCCAGAAAGCCCTTTTGCGGAACGATCACTCCCATATTGCCGATCACCGGCTCGACGATGACGGCTGCAATTTCATTTCCCTGCGCCCGGAAGTATTTTCCTAACATATCGAGATCATTGAAATTTGAAACCAGGGTCTGGCTGGCGATCGATTCTGGGACACCGGCGCTGTCGGGCACCCCGAAGGTGGCAGCACCAGACCCGGCACGCACCAGCAACGAATCGGCATGGCCGTGATAGCAACCGGAAAACTTGAGAATTTTCGGGCGGCCTGTCACACCACGCGCCAAACGGATGGCGCTCATCGTCGCTTCGGTTCCCGAACTGACCAGGCGCACCATTTCCATCGATGGAACACTGGCACAAAGACGTTCGGCCAGTTCCACCTCACGTGCCGTCGGGGCTCCGAAACTCGTTCCGTCCTTCATCGCCTCATGGATGGCCGTCATAATCTTCGGGTGGGCATGGCCGGCAATCATTGGACCCCAGGAGCCTACGTAATCGACGTATGGACGGCCATCTGCATCCCAGACAGCGCTGCCCCTTGCGCGTTGGATAAAAACCGGCCGACCGCCCACTGCTTTCC
>CAZEWD010000015.1:0-1425 GCA_964515725.1 uncultured Binatia bacterium (SeqCode) | reverse complement strand
GGCACATGCACGTGCAAAAAGCTGATCCGACAAGGATTTGGCCATGGCATGGCGGCTACCACCCGCCTTCGGGAGCGTCAAGCAGCGCCTGACCACAGGTGCCGTGGACGTGTATCGACCAGATGTCTTTCGTCCCGAAATCGACTAAATACACCTGTTGATGCAGTTCAACGAGCTTGCGCTGATTGCCAAAAAAGGGTAAATGGGCGGCTGGTTCAACCGTTTCACGGCAAACCGTTTCACCAACCCGCAATGTCGCTCTACGGCGCTCCCACGATGGGCGCGTGATGCGGCAGGTTCCTGTACGTGGAAAAACTGTGGATTACTGGTGCGGTATACTGCTAAGTCATTGCCGTACCACAGGAATCTCTTTTCCTCACATATGTGGATAACTCTTCATGGAGAATGCCTGGAAGCAGACGATCGAGATTCTCCGCGAACGAATCGACACGACGGATTTCGAAGCGTTGATTCGGCGGTTACGGCCCGTTTCTACCAAGGATCGCAACGTTCTGGTCGAGGCGCCGAACAAGCCTGCCGTTGACTTGATCCACGGTCGATATCTCACCCTGATCGAAGAAATTCTCTCGCAACAGGTTGGCACACCAATCCGCGTCCTCCTGCAAGAACCGGTCGCTTTGCAGCAGGAACTGTTTCCTCTGAACCTTCCCGCTGCTCCCGCTCTGCCGAAACCGCGCCGCACCCATGGGCTGATCCCGGATTATACTTTCGCGAACTTCGTTGTGGGTGCGAGCAACCAGTTTGCGCATGCTGCGTGTCAGGCCGTCGCCAATCTGCCGGGAAATCACTACAACCCTCTCTTCATCTACGGTGGTGTAGGCCTCGGGAAAACTCACCTGGTGAACGCCGTCGGTCATGCGATTCTCGAGCACAACCCGAATCTGAAGGTCGTCTACATCTCGTCGGAATCATTCATGAACGATTTGATCGCCGCATTGCGTCGCGATCGTATGGACGAGTTCAAAGGCCGATTTCGCAGGGTGGATGCCCTGATCATCGACGATGCGCAATTTCTCGCCGGTCGAGAGCGTACACAGGAGGAATTTTTCCACACGTTCAATACGCTCTACGAAGCTCGCCGGCAGATTGTCCTCACCTCAGACAAATTTCCGAAAGACATTCCGGGACTCGAAGAGCGGCTACGGAATCGCTTTGAATGGGGCCTGATTGCCGACATTCAACCACCCGATGTGGAAACACGAGTGGCCATTCTGGAGAAGAAAGCCGAAGCTGAAAAAATCGATCTGCCTCACGAGGTCGCCTTGTTCCTGGCGACCAACATCGACTCGAATGTTCGTGAACTCGAAGGTTCACTCACTCGACTTGGCGCTTTTGCGTCGCTCAACAAATCCGAAATCACGGTCGAGTTCGCCAGACAGGTCTTGCAAAACATCCTTCAGGAAA
>CAZEWD010000014.1:11182-22639 GCA_964515725.1 uncultured Binatia bacterium (SeqCode) | reverse complement strand
CTCGCCGCCGATCAGCGTAATTCATGGCAACATCGAGGCAGCCCTGCATCATACCGGTGCAAGGCGCTGCGCTGCAGAGCCGCTCAGGGATCATCATGGTGTTGAACACCAACGCTCCACCGTGCAGAGGTCCAACGAGATTTTTCTTCGGCACCTTCACGTCGCGAAACACCACACGGCCCGTACCACCACCACGCGTTCCCATGAGTCCGTAGAGGTACTTCACTTCGACGCCAGGGCCACGATCGATGATCATGGCACTGATTCGCTGGTGTGGCGGTGCATCGTCGGCGTGGTTCGTGCGCACATAGGCCAGGAAGTAATCGGCACCCTCGGCACCCACGATGAAGCGTTTCATGCCGCGCACGACGAAGTGGTCACCCCGATCCTCCGCACGGCTGCTGGCGCCGAAGAAATCGGAACCGCCTCGCGGTTCGGTAAGTGCCTCCGCCGACACCAGGCGCCCCTCCAGCGTGGGCTTCAGGTAGCGCTCTTTCTGCTGCTCCGTACCGAACTTATCGAGCGCTTCGCCAACAATCGAAGGCATCACGAAGGAACACCCAGCAGCCATGCCAAGAACGCCGATCTCTTCCATGACGGCACACTCGGTCACCCAGTTCGTTCCCTGGCCTCCGTATTGTTTTGGGAACCGCAGTCCCAGCAGACGATGCCGCGCGAAGCTGTCGTACAATTCCCGTGGATAGCGGATCTCATCACGATCCATGCGGCGCAGATATTCCGGATCCACCTCGTTTTTCACGAATTCACGAGCCTGCGTCTGCAATGCTCGCGCCTCATCATCCAACAGGAAGTCATTCATCACCGCCTCCTTCGCAGATACCCGAAATCTGTTGCCGCGATCCGGCCACTGGTTCCGCCTGCGCGACACAGTGGCCATGTAGCGGTCGGGCCATTCGCCTTCGAGGCAACCCGTAACCGCCGCACACGCCGTCAGGTTTCACCGGCTCGGGCCCTGTGTGACGACATCGATGCTCAGAGCTGTGACATTGTTCGACAGATCGGAGTCACCTGCAGGTCCCGAGGCCACCAGAAGAGCCGTGCAACGCCGTGGGGATTTTCTGGTGCTGCCGGCGAATTCGGATGCTTGGACCGTCACCGTGACCCGACCCATGCGATTCTTCATGCTCTTCACCATCGTCTCGTTGGCAGGCAGAGCGTTCGGTTGGTGGAAGGCAGGCAACGAGAGCGTGCCTGTTGGACAATCGCCGTCACTCGCGACGACACGGATTGCGTGGCCGGCCACGTCGCCCTGGTCGGCATTGCTCACAAGGAACCGGACGTTATGCGACACGCTCGTCTTTCTTGGCGAAATTCGCAACGATAGCGGTTTTACCGTTACGATGGCCGTCTGGTGCGCCGGCGCGCTGCGCACGAGCTTATCGACGACATTCAATTCGAGGATCGCCGTGTTGTTGTCGGGACTCGGATCGACGTTGCCAGCAGATACCACTGCGGCATGCAAACGCATCGAGCATCGGCGGGGGGATTTCCTGTTGATCGGCTGAAACACTTCCGGGTCGAAGCGCAATGGAATGCTGGCGTAGGCAACCTGCCCGCCAGCGAGCAATGCGGTGTCCTGCGCCCCCGGAAGGGTGCTGTTGAAATCCGGGGCCTCCACCAAGACCCCCCGGGGACAATCGCCCTCGTCCACCACCAGGCGAATCAGCCGTTTGACCGGATCTGTGACCGAACCGTTGATCACCCGCACACGTGCCGCTTTTGCCACGACGCCACCACGGCCCAGGTTGACCAGCAAGGGGCGGGGCACCGTGATCACGGCATCATATTGGGAAGAAGGTGTCTCGGTCCTTGTCGGGGACACCGTCGCCGTGGGCGTGAGGGATGGTGATCGTGTCGCCGTCGAACTCGACGTAACCGTCGCTGTGGCAGAAACGGTCGGGGCCGGAGTGTTCGTGTGTGTTCCGGTCCCCGTGGGCGTCCGCGTCACTGTCCAGGTTGGAGCACCGGGCGCCAGGGTGACCGTCGGTGTCGGTGTCACCGTGAAAACCTGGGTGGCAGTCTTTGTCGCCGCCGGAGCCGTGGGCGTTGCGGTCGGCAAACCCCCACAGGGGGTGGACGGAAGCGGCGGGCAGCCAATGCCCGGATTGCACTCGGTGGCGCATAGTGCCGCTGGATCACAGATTTCTGCAACGCAAAATCGCGAACAGCCATCGCAGGAAAGTACGCCACCGTCGTCACAGGTTTCGGGAAAGTCGATGCTGCCATCGCCACACGCCGGACACGGCATCAAGCAATCGATGCGATTGGATTCGGTACAGCGGGCCATCGGTGCAAACGTTGCCTCTGGCGTCACCCCTCCCACGCGCAGGACAGGAGGTTTGTCCGGTGGATAGCTGAAGAGAATTGCGCCATCGGCTCCGGCAGCCTGAGTTTTTGTGGCATTCACCGTGCCATCCACACGGAATCCCTCACGCGCAAGAATCGAGATGTATCCAGCAATTCCGGAAGCACGCGCGAGCAAGCGTCCCGTACTTGAGACCTGGACGAAACAGCCACTGACATCCACCGAACCGCCTTCGCCGCATCCATCCACACTGCAGGCGCCACCACTGGCATCGAGGTCACTCTGCACAGTGAGTGCCCCGGGGCCAGATTTTCCGGCAGTCACGGTAATGTCACCGCCAGATCCCTCTGAATAGCGGCCCCGGGCATCGAGGTTCTTCGCCAGGGTCATATCGCCGCCCGATTCGACGAGAATCGAGCCGCCATCCGCTCCGCCGCTGACATCGAGCGGCGCGGCCGTGCTCAGGGTGGTCGCAGCCGACAAACTGATTCCGCCCCCGACACCATCACGACCGTTGCTGCGTGCCGAAATCGTAGCGCCGGCCAGCACCTGCAAGGCGCCATTCACGTCCGCCTCGACGTTGCCACCATCCCCGTCTGGGCTCATTCCTTCGGCATAGATGCCGCCGGCGATGATCAGGTCACCGTAAGCCACTTTGAGTGTGACAGCGCCCCCTGCTCCACCCTCGCTGCTGTCGGAGGAACTGCCACGTAACAGGATCTGCCCCAGAATCGACAGATCGCGCCCCGAGACCAACGCGACCCCGCCACCCTCGCCGGCCGCCGCCATTCCGTTGCCTTTGAGCCCGCGAACCACGAGTGTCGTTCCGGCGGTCAGTTCGATCGATCCAGCCTGGCTCCCTGACACATCGAGCAGATCACCCAGGTCGATGGAAGTTCCTGCCGCCATGCGGATCTTGCCGCCGGGCAACATGGAGTTCGTTCCGCCCGTTGCCAGGATTTCGCTTCCTGCGCTGGTGGCAATGGCGGCAGATGTCTCCAGATTGATCTGGCCACCGCCTCCGCTCGAGACCAATTGCAACGCACCGAGGCGACCACCAATCGTGATCGGACCACCGGCGCGGATGGAGATCGCCCCCGCCACATAGGTTCCGGACACATCGATCCGCGCACGTGTTGTGCCAGATTTCTGGATGTCCACCGCACCCGTCGTCTCGATCGTGACGCTCCCACCCTGGCTGCCGGCACCACTGGAGGCCTGCCCCCGGGCATCGAGGAATGCGCCAGCCCGGAGCGCCAAAGAGGCAGCCCGGATCGTCAATGCCGCGGCGGGCGCCTTCAGCACACCGGTCCCACCGACCACGACATCACGACCGGCAAAGTCGAGGACACAGCCGTTGGCAACCGTAAAGCTCTGGGTGATCGTGCAGACGCCAGTGGGTGGGCATCCCGCATCCTGGGCCATGATCTCACCCGCCGTACATGCGCTCAGCGCAGCGGCCTGCGGCGCCACAAAAAGCAAAACGCTGAGGAATACAGCGGCAAGAAGCACGTCACCAACCGTATCGTGTAAAATCGGCCAGTCAATGAAAACGATGAGGCACCCCCTTTTTCCGGCCGGCAAAACCACACCGTGAATCAGGCGCGCTGCAGAATGGAGACGAGGCGCCGGCCGCCACCGCAACATTTGTCTTACCGGTGAACGGCCCTGTTTGGGCTGATCACGACACGGGAAGAAACCCCTCGGAAATGGGTTGACCTTCAAGACAGGCCTGCAGGTAGATCAAGGCCGAGGCGGATCGGGGACCGTACCAGAAGAGCGCTTTTCCATCGATGAATCGCACTCGATCGGCAGGGATCGCCAATGATTCAATGAGTGGTTCCAAGGCAGGCAGGTCCCCGGGTCCGAACGCATACGGCTCATCCGGCAGGAGGATGACTTCCGGTTGTCGTTCGGCGACAGTCTCGATTTCGATGCGGGGATAGCGACCTTGTTCGCCACGGCAGACGTTCTCGCCTCCCACGAGCGAGAGAAGATCATCCGCATAGGTATCGGCACTGAAGGTCATCCACGGATTTTTCCAGATCGGACAGAAGAATCGACGACGAACGGCTCTCGGTTGAAGGGACTGGAGCGTCCGTTCGAGTTCACCTGCAAGTTCTTCGGACCGCTGCTCCCGATGCACAAGGACGCCCAGGCGTCGCATCAGGCCGGGCACATCGCGGACGCGTTTGACATCGGTAATGAAGATTTCAATGCCAGCACCCTGAATTGCCCTGACATCGGGACGCCGGTTTTCTTCGGTATTCACCACTACGAGATCCGGTTGCAGCCGAATGAGCGTTGCGAGATCGGGATCTTTAGTACCTCCGACTCGCTGAATGGCTTCCACCTCGCCTGCTGGTTCGACACAGTAGCGTGTAACGCCGGCGACCCGGGTTCCCGCGCCAAGACGAAAGAGGAGTTCGGTGAGACTGGGAACGAGACTGACGATACGACTGGGAACGGCGGGGCACTCGATGATGCGGCCCAGATCGTCGGCAACACGGATCACAGGACGCGCGGCATCACGTCGCGACCAAATTGGGAGAACATATCGGGTGCGAGAAAATTGCAGAAGTAATAGGTCACTCCCATTTCATCGCGGCGGCGACGTATCTCATCGGCAATCTGTTCTGGCGTACCGACAAGGGTATTTGGCGAACGATAGACAGCGTGCGTATCGGACACCCCCATCGTCGCTGCCAGCATCGATACGAACGTCTGTGCCTGCTCTTCCGTCTGTCCGAGCATCACATAGACCATCGAGGACAGTTCGACGGCCTCTGACGCGCGGCCAATTCGTGCACACTCGTCACGCAGGAAAGTGGCGCGTTTTTCGAATGCGGACATATCAAATTTCAGATTTTCCTCCATGACGACACGGCCGTACATACCACCGGCCGGCGGGATGATGTTCACGACATCGGCATGTGCCGCGGCGACACGCAAAAGCTTCTCTCCCCCTCCGCCCAGCAGGATTCGCGGCAGTGGGCTCGGTTTGGGTGCGTGCGGCGCATTCGAGATCCGGTAATACTTCCCTTCGAAGGATGCTGCATCATCGGTCCACAGACGCTTGATGACATGCAATGCCTCATCGAGTTGCGCGATGCGCACCGACGGTTTCGGATAGTCGATCCCCAGAGCATCGTATTCCTCACGGAACCAGCCCGCGCCAATGCCCAGCTCGACACGTCCACCGCTGATCTGGTGCAACGAACTGATGATCTTGGCCGTCAGCGCAGGATGGCGGAACGAGTTCGCTGCCACGATCTGAGAGAGGATCACACGTGAAGTGAGAGGTGCGAGAGCGCTGAGCAGGGTGAAGCATTCCAGGCGCGGTAGCGCACGGTCGTGCCCCATCATCCCTGCCATGAAGAAGTGATCCTCCGCGGCAATCGAGTAATAGCCGAAGGCTTCCGCCTCCTGCGCCATCTGGCGTGCGGAAGCAAAGTCGTTCAGAGGCAACACTGCAGCGAATTTCAAAGCGTGCGGCATACAGAACTCTCCGTGAATGAGTTGGTTGGTCTTCGGAGCGGTCTCCTGCCCCACGCTCCTCTTGTAGCCCGGATGTCAGATCCGGGCAGGTGCACTCAATCCCTGGGCTGCCATCACAGGGATTCCACCACCCCCGCCAGAGCCGGTGTGGCGGAATCCCCTGTCAGGAGTCCGGCAATCAGCAAGATCGCTTACTGGGTGAGATAGCGCCCCAGCCGTTGCGCGATCTCCGGCCACTGCGAACGCAGTGACTCGGCGGCCATCGGATACAACATCCCCTCTTCCTTGGCGTTGTGCTGCTGGATGACCATCATCAGCGTATCTCCGAGATCGACCAGTTTACCCAGATCCGACTCAGCGGCAGCCGCCATCTGGGACAACAGTCCGCGCATCTGCTCATGTTCCATGCGCATCACCTGCGTTGGACCTGCAGTCATCCCCGTTGCTTCCTCGAAAGCAGGAAACAGAACCTCTTCTTCCATCGTGAGGTGGCGTCTCATCGCATTGTCAAACGTAACAAAGGCCGCCCGGGCGGCCGGCGCGTCGCCGGCATTCGCGGCTGTCTCTACAGCAACCCACAACTCATCACAGGCCCGGTGATCGCTGGTGAAAAATACCTGGACGCCTTGCTCAGGACTCACGTCTGCGCTCATTTGCTTGCTTTCTCCTTCTCTTGCGCCTACCGTCCGGCGCGTTGGTTATCGAGCGATAACATGATCAAGCTTCTGCCGCCACGGGCGAACAGCATGGACCGGCGCCGGCAACTCGTCGCAGCCACTCTACGTCTGCTGGCACGTACACCGATCGAGTCGCTGTCCACTCGACAGCTTGCAAGTGAGCTGGGTCTGTCCCAACCGGCGCTCTTCCGGCACTTTCGTAACCGTGAGGCGCTGATGCTGGCCGTTGTCGACGAGGCACGTGACAAACTGGAGACGATTGCAGTGGAAATTCTCGCGAATGGACGCGATGCGGTGTTTCAACTGCGCGCACTCGGTGCAGCGCTTCTCGAAAATGCCGAACGCGAACCCGGCTTGCCGCGGTTGCTATTCTCCTCGGCAACACCCAGTGCCGGGAAGGTCCGCGACGCGCTGCATCACATCGTATCGATGCAAGAGTCCCTGGTGGCGGAACTGGTGAAGCAAGGACAGCGCGACGGAAGCATCGACGTTCATCTCAATCCCAAAGTTGCCGCCACCCTTTTCATCGGGATGATCCAGGGTCTGGTTCTGCATTGGGAGATCACGGCACGCCGTGAGTCTCTGGTGCCACAGTTCGGACCATTGTTCGACATGTGGCTGTGCGGTGTCGAGGCGGGTGCGCCAGACAGAAATTCGAAACACGGAATCGACGCCGCACCTGCGACCGTGTCCGCGCCCGCACCCAGCCCGCTGGTGGCACTCGATGTGCGCCCGTTGATCCGTGAGGGCGTAGATCCTCTTGCGAAGATTCTCGAAACGCTCGACGTACTACCACGTGGGGGCGTCCTGGTACTCGAAGCGCCATTCCGTCCGGCTCCCCTCCTGGCGCTCCTGGCACAGCGTGGTCACACCGCCAACACTGAAGAGATTGGCACCAAACATTGGCTCATTGAGATCGTCAACCATGGTCAACCCATGATTGATGATTTGCGCCATCTCGAACCCCCGGAACCGCTGGAACGGGTGCTCAAGGCGTGCACAACTCTCTCGCCCGGCGATGTCTACCTGGCTCGCCTACCCCGATTTCCACGTATGCTTCTGCCCCATCTACAGAAACGCAACCTGCGTTTCGATGTCCTCGAACGGCCAGACGGAGCCGCACTCCTGCGCGTCGGAAAAAAAACGTGACGGCGATGGGCTCCAACTTCGCAGGAATGGACGGCCTGCGGATGGATCAGGCGCCGCCGCTTTCGATCCCCGCCAGTTTTTTCCTTCTTGCGCCGCTTGCGATGATCGCCTCGGGCGCGCTTCTCGCATGGGGTGGCGCAGCCGTTGCTACGACGCGAATGGTGCCGCTGGCGTTAGCCGCAACCCATCTGGGAACGCTGGGGTTCCTTGGCGCCGTGATGCTGGGTGCGCTCTATCAGATGATTCCCGTGGTTGCGGGAGCTCCTGTTCCGGCCGTCCGGCTCGCCCATATCGTGCATATCCTCTTTGCAACGGGCGTGGTCGCGCTCACGACGGGTTTTGCAATTGGATCTGCTCGATGGCTTTTGGCTGCGCCGCTCTTGCTACTCGCTGCGATCGTCCTGTTCCTGGTGCCAGTGGCCATTGCCATCGTATGCGCTCCGACCCGTAGCAACACCGTACGGGGGATGCGCCTCGCGCTCTGCGGGTTGGGGGCTGTGGCCACTCTGGGCATCGTGATGGCGTTGGCGCGTATCGGGGTGTTGGCGATTCATGGCGACTGGACCGGTTGGGTGTCCGGACATGCCGCGCTCGGGGCACTTGTCTGGGTCGGCGGACTCATCACAGCCGTATCGTGGCAGGTCGTGCCAATGTTCTACTTGACGCCCCCACTCCCCCAGTGGGGGTCCCGACTGACGCTTGGCACCGTTGCCCTGGCGCTGTTGGCCGTGCCCTGTTTCGTCCTGACCGGGCACAAGGCATGGGCCGTGTTGATCGCAGGATCACCCGCCATGGTCATGGTCTGGTGGGTCCATCCGCTCCTCGTTCTGCGAGCCATCCAGCAACGGCGGCGTAAACGTGCGGATGGGAGTATCCGGTTCTGGCAGGGCGGAATGATCGCTGCCCCCCTCCTCCCCGTCTTCGTGGCCGGCAGTCTACTCTCCAACCATCCGGGCTGGAGTGTCGCGCTGGGTTGGTGGGCCATCTGGGGTTGGGCCGGAATGGTCGTGCACGGTATGCTCACGCGCATCGTCCCGTTTCTGGTCTGGTTCCATCGCTACGCGTCACTGGTCGGCAGGATCGAAGTACCCACTATGCGAGGTCTGCTTCCCGACAAGAGAATTCAGACCGCTCTGGCGTTTCACACGAGCGCGGTGATCAGTGGAGGAGTCGCCATCTTGTCGGGATGGGAGATTCTCGCCCGCATTGCCGGCCTCCTGCTCGCCCTTGCCGGCGTGCTTCTCGGGATCAATCTCGTCCGGACCCTTGCACCGCGAAAGAGTCCACAATGACTCTACGGGACTCCGACCGGGAAGCGGTTCATTCTCACGGCGTCTCTATCCCCGTCCCAACCGGCGCCGCAGTTGCGGTAGGACGAGGAGTAGGAGTCCGAGTCGGGTTGGGATACGGAGGCCCCTTCGTGAGCACGGCGTCCAAACGTGCGTCGTATCCGTAGATATCGTCGAAGAAGTATGTCGTGCCGTCTGGGTCCGCTACTACGGTGCTGTAAAGCAGATACACACCCACGGGCCGCTTGAGATACACGCGATGGTTGTCGGTATTGCCGCTCAGAGCTGCATCGATACGGTCGCGATCCCATTTGCCCTGACCACGCAGGACGAATTCCGCCAGCGCAGCCGCATCGGAGACACGGATGCAACCGTGGCTGAAATCCCGCCGATCCCTCGCAAACAGCCTCTTGGACGGAGTGTCGTGCATGTAAACGTGGTAACGGGTGGGAAATACGAATTTCAGCAATCCCAGAGCATTCTCTCCACCGGGCAGTTGGCGGATGCGGCCGTGATGGAATTCGTAGCGATGTTTCGCGAAATAGGACGGATCACGCTCTGCGGCAGGAAGGATTTCCTTCTGCGCGATGGTCGGGGGCACATCCCAGTACGGTCGAAACACGAGGTATTGCATGGTGGCGCGCAAGACAGGCGTTTCGTGACGCAAGCTGGCCGACCCGACAACGGCATTCAACTGCAACGCCGGGATGTCGCTGCCACGGTAGTATGCCCGGAGCCGATATTCGGGCCGATTCACGATCACGAAAGCTTCCTCGTCCGGTGGAGGTAGCCAACGCAGACGTTCCAACGCCAGTTCGATCTGGCGCACGCGGGCCGCCGGTGGAACACGCAGTTGGCGCATCGTGGCAGGGCCGATCACACCATCGACGCTCAGTGCATGACGTTGCTGAAACCGCTTGACGGCTTTCACCAGGTCCGAATCGTACAGGCTGGCGTTCTTCGATCCGGGCAGACGCGGCGGCACATCGCCAACGATGCGCAGAAAATCGCGTAGCCCTTTGACTCCCGGGTGCGATTCTCCTGGACGCAACTTCGGCAAGTCCGGAACCCTGGGAACATCGCGACGTGCCGCCAGGGCACGCCAGTGCGCCAGCGCCGTCATCAACGGACCGAACAACGCGAAGCGCGGATCGAGTGTTGCCAGAAGCGGCAAAGGGTCATCGGCGTCTGGCAGACGTAAGACGAAGGGAACAAGTTCGAATCGACTGGCCTCTGTCGGCTCGAGAGACAAGCCGACTGCGCTGGGCGGAACGCGTCCGAAATGAGCATCCGAAACGTAACGCACGACAGCAACGGTCAATGCCGTATCAAACGTTGCCCAATCCAGTTCGCTGCGCGGTGCCCGTGAGTCGGCAAGTGCCAACTCCTTCTGCAAGGTGGCAGCGTCATAATCGGCAGGATTCAGACCGCGCCCTTCCGCCGCAAGCAGCGCACCAATCGTCTGGCGCGCTTGCGAGGTCGGCCGGCCATCGCGCAACCACAGCGGCTCATACTCGAGCGCGGCGTAGACCTGGCGAATCGTCGCCTGGTGGTCGGCGAAATCGGGATGGTGCAACAGAGGAACACGCTCCGCATCGACGATCTTGCGGATGGTCACTGCCAGCGCGCCCTTCGTTGCCTGTCCGTCGTGCGCATGCGCGGCAAGACGAGGGAAATGGAAGAAACCCACGGAGACACAGGTGAAGATGACAACTCGCAACGCCCGCGCCACCAGCCTCCGTTCGAGCCGATCGATTACGCGACAACCGCACCGCCCCCAAAAGCCGTTTCGTGCCAATCGGAAGAACCTCAGGACTGGTTCCTATCCGTTTTGTAGTCGGCGCGCCACAACTCGGGTGGCAGACTTACCCCCGTTTCGTGGGCAGCGCCAACTCATCGGTCGTGCATGCAAGGGGAAGTCGGAATCATCCCAGCAACTCGATCTGCCCAGTCCTGGCATGTTGCTGTTGCATGTCGTCCGAGAAGCTGATGGAAAGAAGGAGAAGGAAATCCATCAATGGTTCGACCCATCGATCCCACACACAGATCGTTCGTTAGCTACATCAACAAAAGCCGCGAGTTTTATACGGCACGCGGCTATGCGAACCCCTATCGTTGGGCCTGCCACGATGACGCTCCGTTCAGCCGTCTTTCACGGCCGTTGGCCGAGAGTGTCGTGACGCTGATCACCACAGCCCATTGGGTTCAGGCCGACGGAGATACGCCCTGGCTACGCGAGGTCTACTCGATGGAGAGCGCCAGCGCTCCGGACCATCTCAGCACGGACGGGCTGTTCTGGGATCGCAACGCCACACACACCGATGATCTCGATTCGTTTTTCCCGATACATCGCCTCCACGAATTCACAGCGGAGGGGAGGATCGGCCGCCTGGCGCGCCGGCTACACGGAGTACCGACAGAATACAGCCAGCGCTCGACCCGCGAGCGCGATGCACCGGAAATCCTACGACGTTGCAAAGAGGATGACGTCAACGCCGCGCTGCTCGTTCCCCTTTGA
>CAZEWD010000014.1:6834-11172 GCA_964515725.1 uncultured Binatia bacterium (SeqCode) | reverse complement strand
CTTTGACCGGTATGCCACCAGACCGTGAGTCTGGTCAGCAGACATCTGGAAGCAAACGGGATCGCCACAGTCGTCCTCGGCTCAGCGCGCGATGTCGTAGAACAGTGCGGTGTGGCTCGTTTTGTCTTCACCGATTTCCCGCTCGGTAATCCGTGCGGCAAGCCCTACGACGTCGCCATGCAACGCGCCATCGTCGGTCTTGCGCTCGATCTTCTCGAACACGCCGTGGCGCCGCGCACCACCGTGCAGAGCCCGTTTGTGTGGAGTTCAGACTCATCGTGGCGTGACGAGTTCATGCGCGTCGACCCGCCTGCCGGGTGACGCGCACGAACCCATCGTCATGCAATGAAGGGGAACGCTCCCGTAGGTTCTACGTTCACTCTTCGAGGAGACTGCGCAGCATCCACGCAGTCTTCTCGTGCACGTCGAGACGCCGTGTCAGTAGATCCGTGGTCGGTTGATCGTTCGCGTCGGTCACCACAGGCAGCAGACGGCGTGCCGTGCGTGCCGTCGCTTCCTGCGCCGCCACCAGGTGGCGGATCATGTCCTTGGCTTTCGGCACACCTTCGATTTCCTTGATCGAGGCCAATCTGACGAACTCTTTGTAGGTTCCGGGAGCGGGATGCCCCAGTGCCCGGATGCGCTCTGCAATTTCGTCCAGAGCGTTCCACTGCTCTGTGTACTGGGTCATGAACATCTGGTGCAGTGTGTTGAATTCCGGGCCGACGACGTTCCAGTGGAAATTGTGCGTCATCAGGTAGAGCGTATAGCTGTCCGCCAGAAGGGCCGAGAGACCCTTGCTGATCTTCGTGCGATCCGCTGCGCTGATCCCGATATCGATCGCCGGTAGTTTTTGTTTCTTGTCTTTCATGGAATCTTCTCCTTTCCAGTTCAGAACATCACGACATCCCGGTTCCGCCAACCCATACCGCCTCCTGCCGTATCCTCGATCAGGCGGCTGCCCGCGGTTTTGCGTCCGCGGAACCACGAATCAGATAATCAAAGGCGCTCAGGCTGGCCTTTGCACCTTCTCCCATGGCAATCACGATTTGCTTGAACGGCACGGTGGTGGCATCGCCTGCGGCAAAGACACCGGGAATCGAGGTGGCGCCACGGGCATCAATCTCGATCTCGCCACGCGGCGACAACGCCACTGTCCCCTTGAGCCATTCCGTATTCGGCAGCAAACCGATTTGCACGAACACACCTTCCAGTTCTTTACGGAGAACCTCATCGGCGACGCGGTCACGCACGGAGATCCCCGCAACTTTTGAACCGTCGCCATGGACCTCGGTGGTCTGCGCGCTGGTCATCACCGTCACGTTCTCAAGACTGGCCAGCTTCGACTGGAGAACGGCATCCGCCCGTAACGCATCCTCATATTCGATCAAAGTCACATGGCTCACCACACCAGCCAGATCGATTGCCGCCTCCACGCCGGAATTTCCTCCACCAATCACGGCAACCCGTTTACCTTTGAATAGCGGCCCATCACAATGTGGACAGAAACACACACCCTTCGTTTTGTAGTCCTTCTCGCCCGGAACATTCATCTCACGCCAACGTGCACCGGTTGCCAGAACAACCGAACGAGCCCGCAGGGTGGCTCCACTCGCCAGGCGTATGGTAACCAGGCCATCCGCGCCGGCAGGTTCAAGCGCCACCGCACGTTGCGGCTTCATGATATCCACGTCGTATTGCTTGACGTGTTCCTCCAGAGCCGCCACGAGTTTAGGCCCTTCCGTATGTGCAACGGAGATGAAATTCTCGATGCTCAGCGTATCCAGGACCTGACCGCCGAAGCGCTCGGCCACGATACCGGTACGGATCCCCTTACGTGCGGCATAGATGGCGGCTGCAGCTCCTGCCGGACCGCCACCAACGATGAGGATGTCATACGGTGCCCTCGCATTGAGCCTTTCCGCTTCACGTGCCGCGGCACCCGAATCCATCTTCGACAGGATCTCTTCGATCGTCATGCGACCCTGGCCAAAAGGTTCACCGTTCAAGAACACCCAGGGAACAGCCATGACCTGCCGCCGATCGACTTCTTCCTGGAACAGGGCGCCATCGATCATGACACACTCAATCCCCGGGTTCAGGGCAGCCATCGTATTCAGCGCCTGCACGACATCCGGGCAGTTATGACATGACAGAGAGACAAAGATTTCAAACCGGTAGGGTTGAGGTCCGCTGATCGCCTGGATCTGCTCGATCATCGAATCATCCAGTTTTGGTGGATGACCGCCCACTTGCAGCAGCGCCAACACGAGTGAGGTGAACTCGTGACCCATGGGGATACCCGCAAATCGCACCCGCGCCGGCTCGTCTCGGCGGCCGATCGAAAAGCAGGGACGGCGCTCCTCCGAACCGTCGAATCGGACACTGACCTGAGGCGAAAGCTCGGCAATTTCGCTCAGCAACTCGCGCATCTCGATCGACTTCTCACTGTCATCGAGTGAAGCAACGAGCTCAATCGGAAGCTGGATCCGCGTCAGATAGGTTGCGAGCTGGCTCCGGATCGTGTTGTCGAGCATGGCATCCTCCCGAAAGTGTTTTTCGAATCCGCCCGAGGGTCCGAGGTCGTACGGGATACACGTGGCGCACCGGAGAGGATCCCCGGCGCGCCACATCTGAGGTCAGATCTTGCCGACCAGGTCGAGTGACGGAGCGAGAGTCTTCTCGCCTTCCTGCCACTTGGCAGGGCAGACTTCGCCGGGGTGTGCGGCCACGTACTGTGCCGCTTTCACCTTACGTAACAGTTCCGTCGCATTACGGCCGATACCGCCCGCGTTGATTTCGATGATCTGGATCTTGCCCTGCGGGTCGATGACAAAGGTGCCACGATCGGCCAGACCAGCCGCCTCGATCATCACACCGAAATTGCGTGTAATGGTCCCCGTAGGATCACCAACCATCGGGAATTTGATCTTCTTGATCGTTTCCGACGTATCGTGCCACGCTTTGTGGGTGAAATGGGTATCGGTGGAGACGGCGTAGATCTCCACACCGAGTTTCGTGAATTCCGCGTAATTGTCAGCCAGGTCGCCCGGTTCCGTCGGGCAGACGAAGGTGAAGTCGGCAGGATAGAAAAAGACCACGGCCCACTTCCCCTTCAGTGTCTCGTTGCTGACATCGACGAACTTCCCATTGTGGAAAGCGGTCGCCTTGAACGGCAGAATCTCCGTGTTGATGAGGGATGCATTCATGTTCATTCTCCTTTTCTCTGGAATGGGGTTTCGGTACGGAACTGAAGTAAGCATTCGTAGGAAGAAAGGGAATTTCTTTCTTTCTATGCATCCCATAGCCGGGGGCTATCAGTGATGGCCCACATGCGTCTGCTTCACCCGCAACGCCGGATTCTTCAACCTTCCCGTGTTGCAGGATCTTAGGAAGGTGAGCTGCCAGGACCATCTCTCTTGCGACCGGGCGGGATCTCGAATCACCGGCTTGCCTCGCCCCGATCGAGTCGAGGCAAACCGGCGTGTGCTTCGATCTGGATTTCCGCGTCAACTGGCCGACACACCACGCAGCCAGGTATCTGCCGCGGCGAAGATCTGTGCAGCTTCCGAAGAGCGTTGGATGTCCAGCACATCCTCAAGCTTGGCGAGTTGCCGGATCACCTGTTCGAGCCGAGCTTCCTCCTTGACGGCCAGTAAGATGACGCTGTGTGTCGTATCCGCTGCCGGCAGGCAAAGGATCGCCTCCACATTGAAGGCACGCCGCGCGAACAGACCGCACACATGAGACATCACACCCGGATGGTTACGCACCCACAGACGCAAAATCGTCGCGTTCTGCCAGGTTGTCGGATTGGGAATTTCGGTTGATATGATCTGCATGGGTTCCTCCTGCAAAGGCTACGCCGACTGTCCGGGGTGAGGACTCAGATGGCCGGTAATCATGTCACGATTGGCAGCGCCCGGCGGTACCATCGGATAGACGTTCGCCCGTTCCTCGATCGGCACGTTGATCAGGCACGGTCCTGAGCTTCGCAACGCACGTTCGAGAGTCGCCGAAGGATCGCCATTGCCACCCAGATCATACGCCGCAACACCAAAGCCTCGCGCGATTGCCGCAAAATCAGAGGCCGACTGGAAATGGGAACCAAGATAGCGCTCACCAAAAAAGAGCTGCTGATGCTGGCGCACGAGTCCGAGTTGGCCGTTATTGAGCAGAACGATCTTGATATTGACGCCCTCTTCCGCTGCCGTTGCCAGTTCCTGGATATTCATCAGAAGGCTGCCGTCGCCGCTGAAACAGACGACGGGACGTTGTGGGTCTGCCAGTGCAGCACCGATCGCTGCAGGCAAACCGAATCCCATGGTTCCCAGACCT
>CAZEWD010000014.1:0-6824 GCA_964515725.1 uncultured Binatia bacterium (SeqCode) | reverse complement strand
GAATGCCTGTGCCGCCCACATCTGATGTTGCCCGACATCGGTCGTAACGATGGCATCATCGCCGATCAGCGCCGCGGTATGTTCGACAATACCGTAGGGAGAGCGCGGATCATCGGTGTCAGGAGTATGCAGCGGATATTCGTGTCGCAACTGTTGTGTCCGGGCCATCCATTCAGGTCGCGTCTGAGGCTCAATCAGCGGCAGCAAGGCACGCAACCATTCACCAACGTCCGCCTCGATACCGAGAAATGGCTGTTTGATTTTACCCAGTTCGCTGGGATCGATATCGACATGGATGATCCGCGCATCGGGACAGAAAAATTCTACCTTACCCGTGGCGCGGTCATCGAAGCGTGCGCCGAGGGCAATGAGGAGGTCACACTCCTCGAGAAGCAGATTCGTACAGGGAGCGGCATGCATCCCAACCATGCCGAAAAACAGGGGATGAGTGGAGGGCATGGCCCCGAGCCCAAGCAACGTCGAAACAACCGGAATCGAGGCGGTCTGGGCAAGCTGGCGCAAAAACTCCGCCGCGTCAGCGGCAATCACACCGGCACCGGTGAAAAGGACAGGACGCCGAGCGGCCCTGATCAACGCGGCGGCACGTGCGGTGTCGTCTGGAGAAAACGCCGGAGGTGGTGCGGCGCAGCCGGGTGTTGGCAGTGCGTCGATCTCGACTCGTTCGTTCTGAACATCCTTCGGGACGTCGATAACAACCGGCCCAGGGCGTCCCGAGGCCGCAATCCGGAAGGCTTCCGGAATAATGTGTGCCAGATCGGCTGCCGAACGTACGAGATAGTTGTGTTTCGTGATGGGGACGGTGAGATCATAATTGTCGCTCTCCTGGAAGGCATCTGTTACGATCATCGCACGTGGCACCTGTCCCGTGATTGCGATCAGGGGGATGGAATCGAGCTTCGCATCGGCAATCGCGGTCAGCAGATTCGTCGCCCCGGGACCAGATGTGCTGAAACAAACGGCCGGTTTACCCGTCACCCTGGCAATGCCCTGGGCGATGAAGCCGGCACCTTGTTCGTGCCGCGCCAGCACATGCCGGATTCGACTCGTATGAAGCGAATCATACAGCGGCAGATTGGCGCCACCCGGCATGCCGGGGATGACCTCGATCCCCTGGCGCTCGAGAAGCGCCGTGATGAGTGTTGCTCCAGTGAATTGCATAGGACCCTCTTCCTCCTTCTTTCGGCTCCCTGACGATCTGGCCGGAAGTGGGTCCCATAAACACGAAACCCCCGCCGGCTTGCGCCGGCAGGGGCTCGTAATCTCGCTCGATCTCCCCGCTACGGCGCAACGGCCACTACCACACACACGACCACCACCACTGCGCTGCGGGGAGAGATTTCGTTTGTGCGGTATGCGGGATTCATCGTCTGAGTCTTATAAACGGATTCGTACTTCCAATGCAACTGTTCTTTTCAGTTCAACGGTACAGCTCTTATTCCGAGCCGACCAGTGAATCGAAAAATTTCACCAGATTGCCTCGATCCTCGCTCGCATTGAAGGCCATTGCCGCGCGCGGATGTTCATTGAGAATCCCGGTAATCATGTACGGAATGTCGAATCCCCAGTGCAGTTCGGCACGTAAGGGCTCGATGTGGTTCTGGATGCACTCCAGAACGGGCCGCAAGCGGTATTTCGGATTGTGCAGGAAACCGAGCAGGAGTTCCGTCTGGCAGTTTCCCGCTCCCCGGCCGAGTCCAGCCATGCTGCTGTCCAGCATGTCGGCGCCTTTCACTGCAGCCTCGATCGTATTGGCATAGGCAAGCTGTTGATTGTTGTGTGCGTGCATCCCCAGTGTCTTGCCACGAGGCCTGGTGACCTTGCCATACAGGTCGAGGAGGTAATGCACCTGCTCACTGTAGAAAGCACCGAAACTGTCCACGAGGTAAATGGCCTGAACCGGTGAGTCGCAGAGCATCTCCAACGCACCAACCAGCTCGGTCTCGGGCACCGTCGAGGCCGCCATCAGATTCGCCGTCGTCTCGTAGCCCTTCTCACTTGCATCCTGGATCATATCGAGAGCCGTCGGGATCTGGTGGATGTAGGAAGCCACCCGGATCATATCGATGACGCTGTCCTTCTTTGGAAGGATGTCTTCCTGGTAGTCGCAGCGTTCCGCATCCGCCATGATACAGAGTTTCAGGTCCGTTTTGTTATCCCCGACGATACGCCGTACATCGGCCTCATCGCAGAACTTCCAGGGACCATACTCATCCCGGCTGGCCAGGTTCCGGGATGTCTTGTAGCCGATCTCCATGTAATCGATACCCGCACTCACGCAGGCATCGTAAACGGCACGCACCACCGTATCGTCAAAGTGGTGGTTGTTCATCAAACCGCCGTCACGGATGGTCACATCAACCACTTTGATCGATGGACGATAGGACAACCATTTCTGGGAATGTTTCGCTTCCGTTTCACCTGTTTTTGCCACGTTGAACCACCCGAGAGTTTTCTGAATTATTCCTCGCCCGCCGGGTCGGACAGATCCCAAAGATCCCGGCGGCCTCCTTACGGTCTGCTGATCGCCCATCAGACTGGTTTGTCATTCGACAAGAATCTGCAGGAAAACGCACATTACCGTTCGGAACGGAACCGGATCAGGTCAAACCTGAACCGGTAGTGTTTACGGGATTTTCACTGGAACCTTCAAGGGGGTCCGTGCAAATTCCAGCTCTCGGCCTACTCCTTTGAGTTTCGACTCCAGGCAATCCGACACGCCGAGACGAGCCGCTCCACCTCCTCAGAGATGCGCCCATATTGCCCCCGCGCCAGCCACTCCGCACGAAAAATGCTGCTACCGAATGCGGCAGCCGAGGCTCCGGCATCGAAGTAGGCCCCGATGTTTTCCGCATTGACACCCCCGCAGGCCAGAAGCTTGATCCGCGGAAAAGGGCCCTTTATTTCCCGCAGGTAACCCGGCCCGAACGCACCAACCGGGAAGACCTTCACGTAAGTGGCACCGGCCGACCAGGCAGCATGGATCTCCTGCGGTGTCAGCGCACCCGGGAACACCGGAATTCCCGCACCGACACAACGACCGACGACCTCCGGGACATGGGTCGGCATGACAACGAACGATGCCCCGGCTCCCAGTGCTTGTTCGAGATCTGCTGAATCGAGAACTGTCCCCGCTCCCACCATGAAGCGCTCGCGCCCGACTTCATTCAGCCGCTGAATCAGTTCGGGCGCACCCGCGGTGTTCATCGTAACCTCGAGGGCACCCAGGCCAGCGCCGATGGCGATCTCCGCCAGCGGGGTAACATGTTCCTTTCGGATTCCTCGAAGAATGCCCAGAAGAGGTAGCCGCGCAAAACGTTGCAAGTCCATGTAGGGCGCTTCGCATAAGTACGAACGATTCGGAAGTTCCCAGCTCTACTGAAACGGGAGATGGGACGGGAACACCTCACCAGGGTCATGACATGGTGTTCGACACACACTCGGCCACGAGGATGTCCTGGAAGAGACGCCAGGCAGCCCGATTGCCAAGACTCTGCTCCGCGCCTATACGCAGCCTCCATTGCAACGCCTGGCCCCCAGCGAGGCGGCCTGCCACATAATTTCATTCCGGAGCAACGAACAAGATGAGCAAGAAAACAACTTCGGGCAATTTTTTCGAGGACTTCAAGGTCGGACATGTCTTCCACCATTCCGTCCCGCGCACGATCTGGGATGGCGATCTGGCACTCTACATTGCACTGACAGGTGACCGGCGGCCACTCCATTGTTCGGCAGAGTTCGCTCGTTCACTCGGATACCAGAGAGAAACCGTTCACGACCTTCTGGTCTTTCACATGGTCTTTGGCCGTGCGGTGCAGGACGTCTCGCTGAACTCTCCGGCCAATCTCGGATATGCGGACGTCCGTTTCGTCCGACCCGTCTACACCGGCGACACACTCCGTTCGGAGACTGAAGTCATCGGCAAGCGGGAAACATCACGCGCCGATGTGGGAATCGTCTGGGTCCACACGAAGGGGTACAACCAGCGAAATGAAATCGTTTTGCAATTCTACCGCTGGGCCATGGTCAACAAGCGGCATCCGGACATCAAGACGGGTGACAACGATTCACCGGCACTGCCGGCACAGGTGAGTGTCGACCATCTCAGCGTACCCGCCAGATTGGATCTCTCGAAGTTCGATCCCATCGTTACGGGTAGCAACTATTTCTGGGAGGATTACGCCGTGGGCGAAAGGGTGGTACACCCCCAGGGCATCACCATGGAAGACGCGGAGCATCAGATGGCAACGCGGCTCTACCAGAACACGGCACGTGTCCATTTCAACCACCAACTCCAGGAGAAATCCCGCCTGGGCAAGCGCATTATTTACGGGGGACACGTGATTTCCACCGTCCACGCAATCTCCAACGATGGTCTGGAGAACGTGCTCGGGATTCTGGCCTTCAACGCCGGGAGTCACGCCAATCCGACGACTGCGGGAGATACGTTGTACGCCTGGACCGACGTCATCGAGAAAATCGATCTGGGCAGGCAGGACGCAGGGGCGTTGCGGCTGCGCCTCGTCGGCGTGAAGAACATCGACCCCAATCTCGAAGCACTCGAACTCAAGGTGAAGGACGAAAAGACAGGCCGCGAGCAGTACCACTCGAATGTGGTGCTCGATCTCGATTATACGGTCCTCATCCCCAAACGGCGCTGATACCAGGGCTGATCGAGCTGCCCTGGCGGTAGGAATCCAGGTTGGGGACACGTGCCCTTTGCATGTGTTCCCTCCAGGAGAAAGTGGATCGGTTAAAAAGCGCCCAGCATGAGGCGACGGCGTTCGGTGGATTGCACCAACTCGCGCCAGATGGCCGCTTCGACCGCCCTCGCCTCTGCCGAGTCGATTTCTTCCACGTGTGCATGCAGCTCGATCAACAGGCCACGTAGTTCGGCATTGACCCGCTCGAGATCGGAGACACGCAGACTCCCATCCTCACCACGAGACTGAGTTTCCAGGCGCTCGCGCAACGAAGCATCAGTCACAACGGGTACACTCTCGCCAAACAGCTTACGCAACGCGCGGTTTTCCTCCACACGGCGTGCTGCGGCCCGATCGAACTCATCACGGACGGCAATCAACATGGCAGCCGTAATGTTCACGTTCGACTGGTGGAAACCCGGCCCAAGAATGGGACCGATCTCCGTCATCAGGTTCATCGCTGCCACTTCCAGAAAACGATCCACTTCAGGTTTCATGACAGATGCCCCAACCCATACAGTGCTGCCCGATTCTGACTATTTCGCATGAACCAGCCCGAGAGAGCCAGAATGATGTCGTTGTTCTTACCATCCGAGAACTCCCGTGCACCCGACACCCAGATGGCCTGTCCCTTCACACACGAAAACAGCTCCCACCAGTGCAAAGCAACCGGGTCGGCTCGGAGTCCGCTGGCCCGCTCCCAGATGCGTACGGCTTCATCATGAGATGCCAGACCACCAGCGCGGTCGTCACGCGCCCAACGCCAGACAGGATTGAGTCCCCAGGCAAGATCTTCCAGTGGATCACCGAGATGCGCCATCTCCCAATCGAGAATTCCATGGATTCCGCCCTCCGTATCGTAGAGGAAGTTGCCGGTGCGGAAATCGGCATGGACCACACTGATCTTCTGAGCTGGCGGAGGAGGGTTGCGCCGCAGCCAACGGATGACCGCGCGAATCACCGGCTCAGGGCACTGCTCATCTTCATCGAGACTTTTTTCCCAGTAATCCAGCTCGCGTTTCCAGCACTCTTCGGGTGCAACCGGTGGCATGACACGGTCGAGTCCCAGAGAAAACGGATCGGCACGGCTGATCTCACCCAGGATGCTCCACTTCCGTTCCGCGTATTTTGCGGCGTGTTGCGCATAGGGTGGCGCAACGATCAGTTGTGGATTCGCTTCGTATCCCAGCAACTCCTCCATGATGAAGAAGGGATGATCGAGCCACTTCGGATCTTCTTCCAACCACAAAGGCTCCGGCACGGGCACGGCGGAGCCGTAGAAAGCCCGGTAGGCCTCGAATTCGACGGCACGATCCGTCTCGATGAGGCTACCCGGTGGATCCCGCCGCAAAATCAAATGGCGCGAAGCAGGCCGATCCTCGTGAAGGTAAGACAGGACAAAGCGAAACGTCTCACGCGACGCACCGCCGAAGATGCGTTGCAGACCGGTGACTTCCACATCCGCGGCCTGTGGCATCCGGTATGCGATGTACGCCGCGATCCGGCGCTCCAACTCGGGCATCGGTCGTGCCTCCTTTCGTGTCTATCCCCGCGCCTCATATCGGGAGGCTCATCCTTCGAACGCGACTCAGATCATATTTTTTCGTGATTCAGAACGGGCTATGCACAACACCATCAAGTCACTTTGAATTCGGACCAGCCAGCCGTGCGTCCATGGCGGCGCAACAGGCGGTCCGGATTGACGAGAAACGGGCGACCCACCAGGCTCAAAACGGGAAGATCAGCGATCGAATCGCTGTAGAAAAAGCTCTGAGCAAGATCGACATTCTCCTCCGTGGCAAACTTTTCCACCCAGAACTTCTTTCCTTCTCCCCAACATAACGGCCGTATCGCCTCACCGGTGAGAATACCGTCCCTGACGATCAAACGGTTGACCAGGAGGTGTTCCACACCAAGTTCACGAGCCAATGGCCGCGCGACGTAGGTCGTGGCGCTGGACAGAAACGCCACGAGGTGTCCCTGGCGCTGGTGTTCTTCGATCCGACGAGCCATCGCCGGATAGATGAGTGGCCGGATATATTCCGCGAACCAGGCATCGCAAAACGCCTCCATCTCCTCATGCCGACGCCCACAGATCTGTGT
>CAZEWD010000013.1:14350-23024 GCA_964515725.1 uncultured Binatia bacterium (SeqCode) | reverse complement strand
CATCGTTACCGGCAAAGGACTCGTTCACAAATCGCAGGAAACGGTAGTCCGCTTTTTCCCGTCCCATGTTGCGGATCCAGAAATCGGCGACCTTTCCCGGCCGGTGCCGCACGACACGGAAGGCACAGGTCCTGTCGAAAGTCTCGCGACCGAGCGAGCATCTCACACGGCCCGATGCATCCCATCGGTCCGGTCCGACATTACTCTTCGGGATCTCCGGCAGATCCACCGCCGAATCCGCCCGAACGGAACATGGCATGACGAAGAGCGTACTCGCCGCAATCAATCCAACAATCGCACTTCTCATGAGATCTCTCCTCGGTCGGGATGGCACTAGGGCAGACGCCCCCCCGAAGCAATACGAGTCCGCACACCACTGAATCCGCCATCGCACTGCGTAACATCCGGCGCACAACAGAAATGCAGACCTGCTCCCATCTCTTGTACTGGCAGGCACCGGACCGTTATCCCTGTTGCATGAACGATCCCGATTATCGACTCCCGAAAACGATCCGACCAACACGTTATCAATTGCGCGTCGAAGCCGATCTCGAGAATTGGAGATTCTCTGCCGAAGAGCAGATTGAACTCGTTCTGCAAAAACCCGCCTCCGAAATCACACTGCACGCGATCGACCTGAACATCTCTTCCGCTGTGCTCACACGCAACGGTGAGGCCTATACCGCTGCAGTCCGTATCAATCCGCTGGCGGAGACCGTTACGCTGACCTTTCCGGCCGAGATTCCATCCGGGGACGCCTTGCTCGAACTGCGCTTCGACGGCGAAATCCTCGAACGTTTGCGCGGCTTCTACCGCTCGACCAAAGACGGCGCTCGCTATGCCTCAACCCAGTTCGAAGCCGCCGATGCGCGCCGCGCATTCCCTTGCTTCGACGAGCCGGAATTCAAGGCCCGCTTCGCACTGAGTCTCATCGTACCGGAAGACACGGTCGCCATCTCCAACGGACCGATGAAGAGCCAACGAAGGCTCGGCGATGGACGCCTCGAAGTGCAGTTCGCCGAAACACCTCCCATCTCGTCCTATCTCGTTGCCTGGTGCATCGGTCCGTTCGACGCAACCGAAGTGACACACACGCCGAGCGGTGTGCCGGTTCGCGTCGTTCTCCCCAAGGGAATGGCTGATCGTGGCATCTTCGCCCGCGACGCCCACGCCCGCTCACTCGCCTACCTCGAGGAATACACGGCCATCCCGTACCCGTATACGAAGGTGGACGCCATCGGAGTCCCCGACTTCGAAGCCGGGGCCATGGAAAACCCCGGCGCCATCACGTACCGGCTGACCGCCATTGCCGCCGACCCGAATCGAGCTTCGCTGCAGTCCCTGAAGGGCATCTTCTACACGGCGGCACACGAGTTGACACACATGTGGTGGGGCGATCTGGTCACCATGGCATGGTGGGACGATCTCTGGCTGAACGAATCGTTCGCCACGTTCGTCGGCTACAAAGTCGTCGCCGATCTCATGCCCGAGTGGGGCATGTGGCGCGACTTCGTTGCCACCCTCAACCGCCCGTTCAATCTCGACTCACTCGTCTCGACACATCCCATCTCTTTTGAAGTCCGCAACGCCAAACAGGCAACCGAACGTTTCGACGTCATCACGTACTGGAAGGGCGCCGGTGTGGTCCGCATGATCGAAGGCTTTCTCGGTGCCGACGCATTCCGCACAGGAGTGCGGAGCTATCTCCAACGTTTCAGTGAAGCCAACGCAACGGCCGATGACTTCTGGCGCGAACTGAGCACGGCCTCGGGTAAGGACGTCGCCACGATCGCCAATGCCTGGATCCGCGAACCCGGCCACCCCGTCGTCCATATCACCGCCACACAGCACGGTCCCCGGATCGAACTGCATCTACGTCAACAACGCTTCTTTGCCGATCCGGCGGCAGCCGGCGGACACGTCGAGCAGATCTGGCCGGTGCCGGTCGTCATCAAACACGGCAGGGACGGTACCATCGACGAAGAACGCATCGTGTTGAGCACAGCGGAGACAACCGTCACGCTGCCCTGCGCCGACTGGTTCTTCCCCAATGCCGGGGCCTCTGGTTTTTATCGTTTCACACTCGACGATGGATCCCTCTCCGCACTCCTGCCACACCTCCAGTCGTCACTCCTGCCGCACGAACGCTTGCTCCTGATCGATAATCAGTGGGCCATGTTGAAGGCGGGACACATCGGCCTGTCGCAGTTCTTCGCCCTTCTCGATGGCTATCGTGATGAGACCGATCGGGCCGTCATGGCAGCGATTGCAGATCACCTCGGCTGGCTCGGACTGCACGCCACGACAGACGCTACACAGTCCGCCTTCGAAAAATTCGTCGACGGCTATTACCGCCCATCGTTCGAGAAAATGGGTTGGGAACCTGCCGGCGATGAGTCGCCCGACGATCGGGTGAAGCGCGCCGTCGTCCTCAGTGGCCTCGGCGGGATCGCACGCGCTTCCGACATACGAACCGGAGCGCGACAGTGGTTCGAGCGGTACGTCAGGGATCGCGGAGCACTGGACCCGAATCTCGCCTCAGTCGTCGTTTCCCTCACCGCACGCGATGGAGACGCTGCGCTCTACGATCGTTTCATCGACTACAGGCGCGCCGCCAGCCGTGACCCGGAAGAAGAGCAGCGTTTCCTGCTCTCGCTTGCCGCCTTTGAAGACCCCGCGCTGATTCAACGTACTCTGGAACTCGCGTCGGGCGATGAGGTGCGCGACCAGGATCGCACCTTCCTGCTGAACGGTCTCCTCAGCCGCCGTGCTTCACGCGAGGCTGCCTGGGAGTTCATCCGCACGCACTGGAGCGATCTGGCCCGACAACTGGATCCAATGCTCCTGCAGGGACTCGTGCGAGGTCTGAGTCTGCTTGCCTTCGAACCGGTCGCTTCGGCCGTACGCGAGTTCCTCGATGCCAATGCCGGTGAGGAAACGCGCGAGACCGTCGCGCAGGCGTGCGAACAATTGCGTATCGATGCGGCCACCGTCACACGTCTACGAAGCGAGATGACAGACGCTTTATCGAAGCGGGTGGCCTGAAAGAGTTGAGCAGGAGGTCGACAGTGACCTCCGGCACGACTCCGGCGGGATCGAATTCACCCCGCTCAGGCTTCTTCCCAGAACAGATCCGTATAAACGACCGGATCGATACCGCTCGTCGAAGACTCCGACACCCACGCGGGCAACAAATTTTCCCGTGCCGGTGCATGGTTCGGCTGCAGGAGAGACTCATTTTGTCCCTTACGGAACATCTGCAATTCCGTCATGGTCATTTCCTCCTCTTCTCGAGCATCCCGGGTGCTTCGGACGCTCGCCGGATTCTGATTGAAAGGGTGTGTTGATTCCCCGGATTATTGCGGCCGCCCCAGCGCCGCGACGGGACAGTCTCTCAACTCCCAGACAACGCACTCGCAACACGAACGGTCAGAGCCGTCGAACCCCAGCAAGTCTGCGCGAACAACGACGGGCGACCACTCGAACGACCGGTACCAGGGCAGATCCTTCCATCTCCGCCGGACACCTGTCGTAGCGCACTTTCGTAGTACCTTCCGAACGGTGCGAAACGGTTGTCCCTTCGTTCCAAACGCTGCGAGTCGTAGGCCCCACTTTCGCTTAAATTCTTGTTGGACTGCACCGCAGCTCAACGGCATGCTGTGTGACTCCCTATCCGTACATGATCGAGCCACTGCGACAGATCCTGGAAGCCGAGGCCGAAGTTCGGAAACATGTCTCCGAGGCTCGGGTGGAAGCTCGCCGGATCGTCCGGGAAGCAGAAGAGCATGGGCGCCAACTCGTACGCTCCGCACACCAGGAACGGGCCACCATCTCCCGCGCAGCAGAGGAATCACTCATGGCCGAAGCGCAACGGCAGGCAGAAACGATGCGGCAGGAAAGCCTCATCAACCTGACTGCCATGCGCCGGGAAGCCGAGCCCCGGCGCGCCGCGGCGATCGATGCCGTCGTACGCCTCGTGCTCGGACAGGACGACAGGGATGCCGGGTGACCTGCAACGCTACGCCGCCGCGAATGCCCGCTTGCGCGCCCTACGCGGTATGCTCCTGGGACCGGCCGCTCTGGAAGCCCTCTACACCTATCCGAACCCCGCCAGCATCCAGGACGCCCTGCGGCGCACGCCGTATGACGGCGACATCGCCGGACGCATCGTCTCCGCCGGAACCAAACTGGCCGCAATGCTCGACGGCACACCTCGCCAGCTCATCCGCCTCTACTGCCAGCGCTACGAGGTCGATGCCCTCAAACTGGCCATTCGGTCCGTAGGAAGAGGCCCCACGCACTTGCCACCACGTCCACCGGCTCTCGCCCTCGGTTCTCTGGCCAGCATCGAATTGGATGCGCTCTTTTCTGCCTCCGGCCTGAACGAACTCGTCCGCCGCCTCGCCGGTTCTCCCTATTACGGAGTTCTCCATTCAGCCCTGCCGAATGCCGCCGAATGGGGCACTTTCCCGCTCGAAGTGGCTGTGGAACTGGATTTCTACGAGCGACTCTGGAACCTCACCTACGAGTTGCGGCCATCCGACGGCAAACGTGTCCGAGATCTGCTCGGCGTCCTGTACGACATTTTGAACCTGCAATGGATCGCCCATCATCGTGATGCGACACGCCTGTCCGCCGAGGAAGTGCTGAACTACACGTTGCGCGAGGGGAGATGGATCGATCCCGAACGGCGGCGGCGCCTCGCGGATCGCCCGGACGAATGGACGTCCCCTCTGGCAGGCACCCCGTTCGAGGCATTCGCGCTACGCGCCGAACATGACGGTCCCGACGCGGCTCTACCCTCCTTATGGCAAGTGCTTGCAGACGAAATCCGCCGAGCGCTGCGGGGCTATCCCTTCCACGCCGCCGGCCCGCTGGCCCTCCTCATGGCACAGGAACTGGAAATCCAGGACATCCAGCGGCTGCTGGCCATGAAGCGTCTCGGACTGTCCGCCGCTGAAGCTCTGCCACACCTCGTCTCGGGGAGTGCCGGACCATGAAGCGGATCATGAGTCCCGAGCCGATGCGCCACCTGTCTGCGGTGGTCCTGGCAAGCGATCTCGAAGGCGTGACACGCGCCATCGCTCGCGAGGGCATCCTGCACCTCATGGACGTCCGTCAGTGGAACGAAGCTCTGCCGGCCGTACGTCCCTTCGACGTGAGCGCCCGTCTGAGCGAAATCGAAGCTCTGCGACGGGAACTCGATCATCTCTACACCACGCTGCACATGGAGCCTGAGCCCGCCGTCGAGGCCCGCGGTGGCCCTGCCGACATTGCCGCATTACGCGAACGTCTGAACGTCCTGTCCGAACAGATCGAACGCGGCACCAGAGAGATCTCCGCTGTCCAGGAAGAACAGCAGCAGCTTACGGCGCTCCGACGGCGCCTGCAGACTCTCGCACCTCTCGATGTGCCTCTCTCGGAACTGCGCGACGCGCAGTACGTGTACGTCGCGGGCGGACTCCTTCCCGAGCACCACCTTCCGCGCTTGCGCGAGTCACTCGTACAGATTCCGCATCTTCTGTTGCGGGCCGATAAACCGGACCGCGAAGGCCGGATCCTCGTCACCGCCATGACATTGCGCACGGCACAAGGATCGCTCGATCGTGCCTTGCGCAGCGTACAGTTCGAACGACTCGATATCCCGCGCGATCTCGAGACAACGCCGGCGGAAGCTACCGCACAGATCGAACAACGACTTGCAGAAAGTGCCCGCCGGCTGAGCGAACTGAACGCGTCGCGCCAGGCCGTCGCCACAGAGCTGGCACCGGAGCTTGCCGCTCTGTCTTCCGATCTCCTGCGTGAAGAACTCCTGCTGAAAGCGCGCCAACGGATGGGGAGTTCCGAACGCACGGCACTGATCACGGGCTGGGTGCCGGCCGCCCTGGCACCGCACCTGACCCACGTTTTGCAGGAAGCCAGCGCCGGACGCTGCGCCCTGCGTTGGCGCGATCCATCAGGACTCGAAGCGGTCCGCCAGGGACGGGTGCAGGTGCCGATCCTGTTTCGTAACCCCGTCCTCGTCCGCCCTTTCGAGCGCATCGTGCGTAACTACGGCCTGCCCCGATATGGCGAGATCGAACCGACCGCCATCATGGCACTCGGCTTCCTGACGATGTTCGGATTCATGTTCGGTGACGTGGGCCACGGCGTGGTCCTCTTCGCTCTCGGCTATTTCATCTACCGGCGCATGTTCCGCTATCGTGACTACGCCATCATCCTCATGGAGTGCGGCTTTTTCGCCACCTTGTTCGGTTTCCTCTACGGCAGCATTTTCGGCGTCGAGCATTGGCTCCCCGCGCTCTGGCTGCGTCCCATGGAGGACATGTCACGCCTGATCATTGCCGCCATCGCTTTCGGAGCGGGTTTTCTGAGCCTGGGCATGATCCTCAATGTCGTGAACGCCATCCGGCGCCGCGACAGCTCCATCATCTGGGAGCGCAACGGTGTGTTGGTCGCCGTCGCCTACTGGATGGCGATCGGCATTCTCGCACGCCGCGTGACCGGCGGCGCAAGCAATGGCCTCGGCACCGCAATCCTGTGGCTCTCCGTTCCCCTGGGACTCCTGCTCCTGAAGGAGCCGATCACCGTGTGCTTGCACGCCTTCCGTAACCGCCAGATGCCCGTGCTGTCGGATCTTCTCGGCGCATTCATTCAATCACTGATCGAATTGCTCGACAGTGTCCTGGCGGGAATCGCCAACACTGCCACCTTCATTCGTCTCGCCGCTTTTGCCCTGAGCCACGCAGGACTCTTTCTGGCTGTCTTCAGCATTGCCGATACCGTGCAACGGGCGGGCGGCGGATTCCTGGCCATCGCCGTCATTCACGTGATCGGCAACATCGTGATCATCGCACTCGAAGGCATCATCGTGTCGATCCAGATTTTACGTCTCGAATACTACGAGTTCTTCAGCCGGTTCTACAGCGGCGGCGGCGAGGAGTACCGGCCGTTGCGTTTTACCCCGACAGACAGAATGCAGGCTTGAGCAGAGGAGGGAAATCGCCATGCAAGGAAGGCATAACGAGATCAGACGGGTCCGAAAGACCACCCGCATCTTCCGGCGCCTGAACTGGTGCGCTGCTGCCGGAGCCCTGGTGCTCGCAGTGGCGATCATCGCCGGCGCCTATCCGGTGCTGGCCGAAGACGGGCAAACCGACTGGGTACGTGCCTGGGGCTTCGCCTCAGCCGCTCTGTCCACCGCCATTGGTGCCCTCGGCGCTGCCTATGCGGTAGGGCATGTCGGTGCCGCCGCACTCGGCGCCATCGGGGAACGGCCGGAAATCGCTGGACGAGCCCTGATTTTCGTCGGTCTGGCGGAAGGCATCGCGATCTATGGATTGATCGTCTCGATCATGATCCTCGGACGACTCTGATGGCAGATATCGCGATCATCGGTGACAGCGATACGTTGCTCACCTTCCGGCTCGGCGGTATCGACGGCATCGTCGCCCATGACGCAGCCAGTGCGCGTCAGGCAGTACGGCAGATCCTCGAGCAATCACCCCAGGACCGGAAAGCGCAGAAGGGCCGGACGAAGCTCCTGCTCGTGACACAGGCCGTTGCCGAATCTGCCGGCGATCTGCTCGATCCGGTTGCACTGGATCCGGCCGCGCCGATGGTCCTGGAAATTCCGGGTTTCTCCGAGAGCGGTGAGTCGAGGCCCCTACAGCGCCTTCTCGCCCGTGTTCTGAGGATCCGCTCATGAGCAATCCGGACAAAACCTCCACGGCAACCGACGATACCGGCCAGTTCATCGAACTGATTCGCCAGGAGGGCAACGACGAGGCGCAACAACTCCTGAGTGAAGCAGAAAACGCAGCGGCACGGTTACGCCAGGAGGCCGAGACAGAAGCACGCACCATCCGGGACTCTGCCCACAGCGAGGGCGAAGAACGGGGCCGGCGCGCACAGGCCAGACTGCTCGCCGAAACGGACGCATCGATCCATCGAGACAAGCTGTGGGCCCGGGAGAAGCTGTTTCTCGACACCCTCGAAGGAGCACGGCAGAAACTCCTCGATTTTCCCTCCTTCCCCCGCCCCGCGCACGACCTCGAAGACCTCATCCGCGAAGCCCTTGCACCCCTGCCCGGCGGTCCCGTGGTGATCCAGATGCCAGCCGCTTACCTCCAACTCGCCGATGTGCCTCGCGTGCAAGCCCTCGGTGCAGGCAAATGGGAGATCCAGGTCGTCACCGGCGATCCTCCGGAGGGCGGTGGAATCATCGCAAAAACCACCGATGGCCGGTTGCTCTTTGACAATTCGTTTCGCGAGCGACTCCGCCGGATCGAAGATGCAGCCCGGACAAAAGCGTATGCGATTCTGCTCGGAGGGCGCAGCCCATGACGACGAACGGCAAGGATCGGCCCCCTCACGACAACGGGATCTTCGGTCAGCCCGGATCGGACCCCGCCGGCGAGGTCATCGCCATCAATGGACCGGTGGTGCGTGTGCGTTGCCGCCAGCCCATCATGATGAGCGAGATCGTGTCGGTCGGCCGCGAACGGCTGATCGGCGAAGTGATCTCGTTACGCGGCGAAATCGCGACCCTGCAGCTTTACGAGGACAGCACGGGATTACACCCGGGAGCGCCATTCCATTCCTCCTCTCTCCCTCTACATGCCGAGTTGGGTCCCGGACTCCTGGGCCGCAGCTTCGATGGGATCATGCGCCC
>CAZEWD010000013.1:13039-14340 GCA_964515725.1 uncultured Binatia bacterium (SeqCode) | reverse complement strand
ACCGCAGCCGGACCTGGGAATACGCGCCGGCCCTTTCCGTGGGCGATTCCGTTACGGGCGGCGAAGTGGCGGGACGTGTGCAGGAAACCGAATCGATCGAACACGGCATCCTGGTGACGCCCGGCATAAAAGGGACCGTGACATGGATTGCACCCGCGGGTGCCTACACCGTCGATACGGTGATCGCCCGGATAAAGGGCAACGGCACGACGCACGAGTTGTGCATGTTCCAGCGTTGGCCCGTGCGGCGGGCACGGCCCATACGTTTGCGACGGCCGCCGATCGTGCCTCTGCAAACCGGCCAGCGTATCATCGACGCATTTTTTCCACTGGCGCGAGGCGGCACGGCGGCAATCCCGGGCGGCTTTGGAACCGGCAAGACCGTCACACAACACAATCTGGCGAAGTGGGCCGACGCCAATGTAATCGTCTATATCGGTTGCGGCGAACGCGGCAACGAGATGACCGGCGTCCTGACCGATCTGCCACGGCTGGAAGATCCGCGCACCGGCAGGCCTTTGATGGAACGTACCGTCCTCATCGCCAACACATCGAACATGCCGGTGGCCGCGCGCGAAGCATCCATCTACACGGGCATCACGATTGCCGAGTACTACCGCGACATGGGCTACCACGTCGCCTTGATGGCGGACTCGACTTCACGTTGGGCCGAGGCCCTGCGTGAGGTCGCCGGACGTCTGGAAGAGATGCCGGCCGAAGAAGGCTTTCCGGCCTATCTCGCGACACGCCTGGCCGAGTTCTACGAACGCGCCGGCTATGTGACGACATTGGCAGGAAGCGATGGATCGGTAAGTGTGATCGGCGCTGTGTCGCCGCCGGGAGGCGACTTCACGGAACCGGTGACACAACACACGAAGCGTTTCGTTCGTTGTTTCTGGGGCCTCGACAAGGAACTGGCCGGCGCCCGCTTCTTCCCCGCCATCAATCCCCGCGACTCGTACAGCGAATATGCCGAAGGTCTCGATCCATGGTGGCACGAACAGGGTGTTTCGGATTGGGGCGAGTTGCGCGCCCGTGGCCTGGCCTTGCTGAGCCAGGATGCCCGGTTGCAACAGGTCGTGCGACTCGTAGGGGAAGAGTCGTTGCCGGACCGGGAACGCATGACTCTCGAAGGCGCTACGGTGTTGCGCGAGGCCTTTCTCCAACAGAGCGCCTTCGACACCATCGACCGATACAGCACACCACAAAAACAGGTACTCATGCTGCGGGCCATCCTGCGTTACGTCGATCGCGGCTTGTCGCTGGTCGAGCGCAAGATTCCCCTCTATCGCATCAAGGAG
>CAZEWD010000013.1:5004-13029 GCA_964515725.1 uncultured Binatia bacterium (SeqCode) | reverse complement strand
GTTGCCCGTCCGCACCGACCTGATGCGGATGCGGCTGACGATCCCCGACACCGAGTTGGACCGGCTCGACACGCTGCTCGCCACGGTCGACGAGCAGATGGACGCACTGGCACGGGAGTGAGGCATGAAAGGCGGTCTTCAGGCAGGACTGGAACACCACGGCGTCGCCGGCGCCCAGGGACCGCTGTTGTTCCTGCGTGGCGTACAGGACGTGGGATACGGTGAACTGGCTGAGGTGCGCAGTCCTTCGGGCGCCCTGTTGCACGGGCGTGTGCTGGAAGTGAGCGAGTCGGCCGTCATGGTCGAAGTCTTCGAGGGCACCTCGCAACTCTCGTTACAGGACACTGTCGTGCGTTTTCTCCGGCATCCTTTGTCCGTACCCGTGGGCCGGGAGATGCTCGGGCGTGTTTTCGATGCCTTCGGTGCACCGCTCGATGGCGCACCACGGCCGATCGCCGGCGATACGCGTGACGTGAACGGCGGCGCGATCAACCCGGTACGCCGTGCCTACCCGAGCGAGAGTATTCAGACCGGCATTTCCTGTATCGACGGCATGAACACCCTGGTGCGGGGCCAGAAGCTGCCGATCTTCTCGGGCAGCGGTTTGCCGCACGACCGTCTGGCAGCCCAGATCGTGCGGCAGGCCGGGATCGCCGGTGAGGAAGAGGGTTTTGGCGTCGTGTTCGCCGCCATTGGTGTCACGCACGACGTCGCCGCATTCTTTCAACGCAGCTTTCAGGAGAGCGGAGCCTTCCGCAACAGCGTCCTCTTCCTCAATCTGGCCGACGCACCCAGTGTCGCCCGGCTGGTCACGCCGCGCACGGCGCTCACCATGGCCGAGTATCTGGCCTTCGATCTCGGCATGCACGTGCTCGTCGTCATGACCGACATGACGAACTACTGCGAGGCTTTGCGCGAAGTGGCAACGGCACGTGGGGAAGTGCCGAGCCGCAAGGGATACCCAGGCTACCTCTACAGCGATCTCGCCTCGCTGTTCGAACGAGCCGGCCGCATCCACGGCCGTCCCGGCTCCATCACACAACTCCCCATCCTGACGATGCCGAACGACGACATCACACACCCGATCCCCGACGTCACCGGCTACATCACCGAAGGCCAACTCGTCCTCTCGCGCGAACTCCACAACCGCGGTGTCTATCCGCCCGTCGACGTGATGCCTTCCCTCTCCCGGCTGATGGAAGACGGCATCGGTGAGGGCCGCACACGATCGGATCACTCGAAACTCGCCAGCCAGCTCTACGCCGCCTATGCCAAGGTGAGAGAAGTCGAACGCCTGGCCAGTATCATCGGCAGTGAGGAACTGTCGGAAATCCATCGCCGGTATCTCAAATTCGGCGAGCGTTTCGAACAGGAGTTCCTGTCTCAGGGAGAGTACGACGATCGCAGTTTTGAAACGACGCTGGATATCGGTTGGAGCGTCCTCGGACCGCTCCCCGATCATGAGCTGACACGTGTCACACAGGAACAGATCGAGCAGCACCGTGGTGGCACGAAACGGGAGAGCAGCCATGCGGCGTCGTGACATTCCTTCAACCAAAAGCAATCTCCTGCGCCTGCGAGCCGACCTCGATCTCGTACGCACCGGACATGATCTGCTGGACCAGAAACGGCAGGTTCTTCTGGAAGAGCTGATCGATCTGGCACGGGACGCCGAGCGGCAACGCAGACAGGCAGAACAGGCGTTGAGGAGGGCCTACCACAGCCTGCGGACCGCGCTCATCGCCGGGGGAGAAGATGTGGTGGCGGCCGAAGCGCTGGCAGAGCCGGCACCACCCACACTGCGTGTGCGCGAACGCAGTGTGATGGGAGTCATCATTCCCCTGCTCGAATCCGAGGTTCCTGACGTTCCCCGCGCTATCACGGCGCCGGGGCACTCACCGCCGGCCGTCTCACGGACCCGCCGTGAGATCGCCGCAGCCATGGCGGAGATCGTCCGGCTTGCCGAAATCGAGGTCTCCTGCCGGAGACTGGCACTGGAACTCCAGCGCACTCAGCGGAAAGTCAGCGCTCTCGAAAACATCTTCATGCCCGAGTACCGCGACACGATCGACTTCATCACGAGTTCACTGGAGGAGAAGGAGCGCGAAGGTCTCTTTCAGATGAAGCGCCTGAAGGCGCGCCGCGACGCGCAGGAGGAGAGTGCCGATGGATGAGCGTCTCCACATCCGCTGTGTGATGGTTCCCCTCGACGGATCCGAGTGTTCCCGGTTTGCGGCGGAATATGCGATCCGGATCGCCCTGGAGTACGGAGCGGAGGTCGTCTTCGTGCATGTCGTCGACGAACTGGTCGCCGGCGCTCTGGCGGCGGAAAGGTCGTCCGACGAACAGGCGCTGGTGCGCGAACGCCTCCATGCACAGGGGCGAGCCTACACCCGTGACGCCGGGAAACTGGCGGAAAACAAGGTGCCGTGGCGTGAAGAAATCGGCGAGGGCGACCCGTGCGCCGTCATCTGCGACATCGCCTCGCGGGTGCAGGCCGATCTGATCGTCATGGGCAAGAGCGGCCGCCGTGGTGCGCGCCGTATCCTCATGGGAAGCGTGGCGCGTCGCGTGATCGAAACGACCGATATTCCGGTCCTCGTCATCAGCCTCCCTCCCGACGCGCGGCGCAGATGACTATCTCCTCGCCGTTTCCCGGAAGACCCGGCACGGGCAGATGGGACCCACATCGCCCGGCATTCCACCATGGGATTTGTTCCAGCGCTTGTCAGGGGCATGGAAACTGGGCACGATCCGGACGTGTCCGACCGCTCTGATCTCCTGCGGCTTCTTCCCTCGGTGGACCGCGTCCTGGCCACTCCCACGGCAGAGGAGGCTCTCGAACATGTGTCGCGGCCCTATCTGACGGATGCCATCCGCAAAATGATTGAGGAGGCGCGCCACGCCATCCTGACGACGGGAGCGGAGGCGCCGGACGCCGGGACGATTGCCGCACGCGCCGTGGCGAGTCTCGATACGGACCTGCGCCTGCGTACGGTCGTGAATGCCACCGGGGTCGTCATCCACACGAACCTCGGACGCGCCCTGCTCGCCGATGAGGCAGTCGACGCGGTGGCCAGCGTCGCTGCGCAACCCTGCAATCTCGAATACGATCTGCGGGAAGGGCGGCGCGGCGAGCGTGACGATTGGATTGTCCCGGACCTGCTCGCACTCACCGCTGCCGAGGCGGCCACGGTGGTGAACAACAATGCCGCGGCAATCCTCCTGGCCCTCAACACCATGGCGGCCGGACGCGAAGTGATCGTCTCACGTGGGGAGTTGATCGAGATCGGCGGCTCGTTCCGTATCCCCGATCTCATCGGTAAGAGTCAGGCAATCCTCCGCGAAGTCGGCACGACCAATCGCACCCACGCCCGCGACTACGAAAACGCCATCTCCGAGCGGACGGGTCTGCTGCTCAAGGTCCAGCCGTCGAATTACCGCATCGTCGGATTCACCCATGACGTGCCGCTCGAACGTCTTGTGGAGATCGGGCGCGCACACGGCATCCCGGTGATGGAAGATCTCGGCAGTGGCGCACTCGTCGACCTGTCCGCCTATGGGTTACCCACTGAGCCTGTGGTGCGAGATCGCGTGCGCCTCGGTGCGGATGTCATCAGTTTCAGTGGCGACAAATTGCTCGGCGGACCGCAAGCCGGCATCCTTACAGGCAATCGCACCTGGATCGAACGGATTTCGCAAAATCCGCTGAAACGCGCTCTGCGATGCGACAAGCTCACACTGGCGGCCCTGGCAGCGACGCTGCGCCTGTACCGGACGGCACCTGACCTCACACAGACGCTGCCGGCGCTGCGCGCCCTGACACGACCGCTCGCCGAATTGCAACACATCGGCGAAGAGGCCGCGCTGAAGCTGCGCGCACACCTGGGGTTCGGGTATCGCGTCGATCTGGTGAGCAGCCAGGCTGAAGTGGGCAGCGGCAGCCTGCCCACCGAAACGATCCCCAGCAAAGCTCTGGCCGTCTCCCACACCACGCTCGGGCCGGATGCGATTGCCTCGCGCTTTCGCGCCTCGGAACCACCCATCATCGGACGGATCCAAGAAAACCGCTTCCTGCTCGATCTGCGTTGCATCTACGACATTGCGGATCTGATCCCCTCGCCCTGACCCGACATGCACCACGTCATCGGCACGGCCGGCCACATCGACCACGGTAAAACCGCGCTCATTCGCGCTCTCACCGGCCAGGACACGGACCGCCTGAAGGAGGAGAAAGAACGGGGCATCTCGATCGACCTCGGCTTTGCCTACCTCGATCTGCCCGATCAGACACGCGCCGGTATCATCGATGTTCCCGGGCACGAGCGTTTCATCCGCAACATGCTGGCGGGCGCACACGGGATCGATCTGGTGTTGATGGTGGTGGCGGCCGACGACGGCGTGATGCCGCAAACCCGTGAACACCTCGACATCGTCGACCTCCTGGGTGTGACACATGGAATCGTCGTACTCACCAAAATCGACCGCACCGATGCGGCCCGGATCGCCGAGGTTCGGCGGCAGATCGACACACTCCTCGCCGGAACGGTCCTGGCTGATGCGCCACGCGTAAGTGTGTCCTCCCGTACCGGCGAGGGCATCGACCTCTTGCGCAAACAGATCGCGGTCGAGCTATCGAACTGCCGGCAGCGTGACACGGCCGGCCTCTTCCGGATGCCGGTCGATCGCAGTTTCGTGTTGGCCGGACGCGGTGCGGTGGCCACGGGTACCGTCATTTCAGGAAGTGTAACGACGGGCGATCAGGTGCGGGTCCTGCCCACCGGCACAACGGCACGTGTGCGTGCCTTGCACGTGCATGGCGAGGATCGGTCGAGCGCACAGGCGGGACAGCGCGTGGCCCTCAACCTGGTGGGAGTCGAACAAGACGTCCTGCCACGCGGCAGCGTCATCTGTGACGCAACACTGGAGCGGCTCACGACACAGTTCGATGCGTGGGTCGACGTGCGGTCCTCGTACGGACGCGCCGTCAAAAGTCACGAGACGGTTCGCCTGCACATGGGGAGCGCGGAGAGGTTGGCCAGGATCGTGTGGCTCGGATCGACGGCGTTGGACGCAGGCGCCGGCTGCCTCGCGCAGATCTGCCTGAAACTCCCGGCACACATTCTCCAGGACGACCGATTCGTATTGCGCACCGCGAACGCACAACAAACGCTCGGTGGCGGTATCGTGCTCAATCCCTTTTCATCGAACAAGCTGCGGCGCGATACAGAATACCGCCCGGCACTGGAGAGGGCGCGAACGGAGGGGCCGGCCAGCCGCATTCAGCTTCTGCTGGAATGCGGTCCGGAGCCGATCCGCACAACACAGGATTTCATTCAGGCCACCGGTCTTCCGGCCAGTGAAATCGAGCGTCTCCTGAAGGAGACGACAGCACGGCCGATCGGTGGTGGGGCATCACCAGAAGCCTGGATGAGTGACGCGCGCTGGGATTCCCTTCGCCGCAACATCCTGCAAACACTGGAGCGGTTTCACCAGACCTCGCCGCTGTCGGAAGGGATGGAGATGGAAAGGGTTCGGACACAACTCGCCGCGGCGATTCCTGCGGGTCTGTTCCGGACCTGCATCGAAGCCCTGTGCACCACAGGTGAACTGGCACGCAGCGGCAGCCTGATTCACCTGCCACAGCATCAGGTCCGTCTGAAGAACGAAGAATCGGCCATCGCCGAAAAGGTTGTGCGCAAGCTGACGGATGCCGGGCTGATGCCTCCCAGTCTGCGTGAGCTGGCCACGGAGCTGGCCATGAACACCAAAGAACTCCTGCCCCTGGTGCAACAGCTCAGCCGGAGCGGCCGTATCCACAAGGTGTCCGAGGAACTCTATTTCAGCGACGCCGCGGTGGTGAAATCCCGGGAGACGGTCCGCGAACATCTGCGAGATAAAGGACAGATCACCGTTGCCGAATTGCGGGACCGACTCGGCCTCAGCCGCAAGTACAGCATCGCTCTGCTGGAATACTTCGATCGCATCGGTTTCACGATGCGTGTCGGGGATGCGCGTAAATTGCGGGGCAAGGGCTGAAGTGGATCAATCGCCACTTCGCGGACGCACGCCGTCCTCCCACTCCTGATAGGCGGCGCGATCCCACAGTGTCGTAAAAGCAGTAAGCAACCCGCGATTACCGTCATCGCCGAAGCCCCACACATAGCGCAACGAATACAGGGTCTCCGGATCCTTCCAGCCGAACGTTTCGTGATCTCTCCCGCGGCTGTCGCGCTCGCGCTCGCCGCTCAGTGAAGGCTTGCCGTAGGCAGCGATCACCTGGTCGAGATAGCCCCACGTGTCGGCCGGTGGATCGATCTCGTATGCGAGGGACACGACGCGATGCCGAAAGAGATAGATCTCGACGGAGTGGCCGGAAACGCGTGCGCGGTCCGTAGCACAGATCTCCAGGCCGCCGGCACCGTCCCGGCACGACAACGCGCCGGACGTCTTTTCGATCTCCGCGCGCGACTCGCCCAATCGGATGTCGCCTGCCACGCGAGGCAATCGAGATGTTGCTGTAGCCCCGGCCGCTGGTGCGGAAGAAGATGCCGGCTCGCTACGATTGCAGGCCGCGATGAACAGGATCGATCCGATCGCCGCAATGAGAGCCAGACGTCGCATCGACCGTCCTCTGCCTGCCCCGGACATTCCACGAGATGAACGAACCATCTTCATGGGCGGAGCCGTTCCATCATGCGAGGAAACGGGATCGTCTCGCGAACGTGCGGGAGCTTGCAGATCCAGGCCACGGCACGTTCGATGCCCATACCGAAGCCGGCGTGCGGCACCGAACCGAAGCGCCGCAGATCCAGGTACCAGTCGAAGGCCGACTCCGGGAGTTCGTGTGCGCGGATCTTCGAACGCAGAGTCTCCAGATCATCCTCGCGCTGGCCGCCGCCGATGATCTCGCCATATCCCTCCGGTGCCAGGACATCGACACAGAGAGCCAGGCGCGGATCCTCGGGATCGGCCTTCATATAAAAAGCCTTGCAGCCGGCGGGATAACGATGCACGAGAACGGGCCGATCGAATTCATTCGAGATTGCCGTCTCCTCATCGCCACCGAAATCGTCTCCCCACTCCTGCTGGAAACCCTTGCGTGTCAGAAGCTCGACTGCCTCGGAGTACGTGATCCGGGGAAACGGCTTCCGCACCCTTTCGAGAACGGACAGATCCCGCTCCAGAACAGCCAGTTCCGATTGGCACTCGCGCAGGATTCGTTGCACGACGTACTCGAGAAAATCCTCGGCCAGATCCATGTCGCCCTGCAGATCCAGGAATGTCACCTCGGGTTCGATCATCCAGAATTCTGTCAGGTGGCGGCGCGTCTTGGATTTCTCCGCGCGAAACGTCGGCCCGAAACAGTACACCTTTCCGAAAGCAAAGGCTCCCGCTTCGGCATAGAGCTGGCCACTCTGTGTGAGGAACGCCTGTTCTCCGAAGTAATCGGTTTCGAACAACGTGGTCGTTCCCTCGCAGGCAGCGGGGGTGAAGATCGGCGCATCGAAAAGTGTGAAACCTCGGCCATCGAAATAATCGCGGCAGGCGCGGATGACCTGGGCCCGGATTCTCAGGATGGCGTGCTGCCGTGACGAGCGCAGCCAGAGATGGCGATGATCGAGGAGAAAGGCCACTCCGTGTTCTTTCGGTGTGATGGGATACGGCTCGGCTGACTGCAGGACGCGGAGATCCGAGACACTCATCTCGTAGCCCAGTGGAGAGCGGGAATCGGCACGGATGGTCCCCGTCACTTCCAGCGACGATTCCTGCGGCAGATGATCTGCGAGGGAAAACTGCTCTTCGGAGACATCCCCCTTGAACAGGACGCACTGGAGGATTCCTGTGCCGTCCCGCACTTGCAGGAAGTGGAGCCTGCCACTGGAGCGCTTGTTGTAGAGCCATCCCTGGAGGGTGACGCGCTGCTGATCGTGATTCGCGACTTCCGAAATAGAGATCTTCGTCATGCGTGAACGCTTTTACTCCCCACAGGTCTCATTGTCGTTTCTTGCGCCATTGTTCCAG
>CAZEWD010000013.1:0-4994 GCA_964515725.1 uncultured Binatia bacterium (SeqCode) | reverse complement strand
TTCCAGCCGGTCTCGGATCGTCGACTCCTCGCCCTGATCCGACGGGCGGTAATAGCGGCGGCCGCGCAATTTCTCCGGCAGATGTTCCTGATCCGTGATGTGTCCTTCATAATCGTGGGCGTACTTGTAGTCGCGCCCATAGCCCAGATCCTTCATCAGGGAAGTCGGCGCATTGCGCAGATGGAGCGGAACGGGAAGGGCACCGTGCTGTTTCACGTCTGCGGCGGCGGCCAGCATGGCCTTGTAGGAGGCGTTCGATTTCGGTGCGGTGGCGAGGTAGGTCACACCGTGCGCCAGCGGGATGCGGCCTTCGGGCAGTCCGACGAAATGGAAAGCATCTTTCACGGCGACTGCCACCTGCAGGGCGCGCGGATCTGCATTACCGATATCCTCGGCAGCGAAGATCACCATCCGGCGCGCGATGAAGAGCGGATCCTCGCCGGCATCGAGCATGCGCATGAGCCAGTACACCGCCGCATCGGGATCACTGCCGCGCATACTTTTGATGAAAGCGGAGATGACGTTGTAATGTTCCTCGCCGCTCTTGTCGTAGAGGAGTGCCCGATGCTGCGCGGCTTCCTCGGCCAGCGCCAGATCGACATGCGACAGATTCCGTGTGTTGGCGAGATCGGCCGCACCTTCGAGGGCGTTCAGGGCCAGGCGTGCATCGCCGTGGGCGTTCTCCCCGAAAAAGAGGAGAGCTTGCGGATCGATGGTCAGAGAGCGCTTGCCGAGACCACGTTCCGGATCGGTCAGGGCGCGTTCCAGCAACGACTGCAGGGCCTCGACCGGGAGCGGCTCAAAGACGAGGACAGAAGTGCGTGACAGCAGAGGGGCGATCACTTCGAAGGACGGATTTTCGGTGGTGGCACCGATGAGAGTGACGGTGCCATCTTCCACGTAGGGCAGGAAGGCGTCCTGTTGCGCTTTGTTGAAGCGATGGATTTCATCGACGAAGAGAATCGTGTGGCGGCCGTGCAAGCGGAGCTGCTCCTTCGCCTCATCGATGATCTCGCGCAGTTCGCGCACGCCGGAGAGCACGGCAGAGAAATGGACGAAATGAGCATTCGTGTTCTGTGCGACGAGCAGAGCGAGTGTGGTTTTGCCGCAGCCCGGGGGACCCCAGAGGATGAGGGAGCGCAGACGTTGGCCCAGGATCATGTCACGCAGCAGCCGGCCGGGACCGACGAGATGAGTCTGGCCAACGAACTCCTCGAGACTGCGAGGTCGCATCCGTTCTGCCAGCGGAGCATTCCCGCGACGCCTCACATCAGCGGAGGCACTGAACAGATCCGGCCCACTCCGAGCCGCCGGGCGTTTTGCCATGGCAGGAAACTAGCCGAAAAGCCGGCCCAAAAGACATAGCGTCAGATAAGGAAGCACAGGCTGGGCTGGTATGGCCGGTGCAGAGGAAACCCAAAGCGTCGGTCCGTGGTGGAACAAGTCGGGGTGGGAGTGGTCAGAAGGCGGTTGGAGAGATCCCGAGGGATGTTACACACCGCATGGGTCATCGCGAAGGGGGACTGCAACCGGGCGAATGACCAGGCCAGCCCTACCGACATCGAGCGGATTGCGATCGGACAGGTCCCCGGCAGTCAGGCAGGCGACCTTGGCCAGGTTACAAGCCCAATTCATCCAGTAACCGCTCTGCGCGCTCTCGAAACACTTTGCATTCCGGTTTGAGGCGGAGGGCCATGGAAAACGCATTGCGGCGTTCGGTCGCCAGCTCCTCTTTCTCCAGGAAGACCACTGTGGCTGCCAACTCCAGAACGCGCCAATGGGCCTTACTCAAAAGCCCACCGAACTTTTCCATCGTCTCCGGATGAGCATCGAATTCCTCATCGAGCCACGACCGGCCGCCTTCCGTGAGGCAATATGCGTAGCGCTGGTAACCCTGGGCAAAGGCATCTCTGGATTCCTGCAGGAGGCCCGCTGCAACTGCTTCCTGGAGAACATCCGAGAGCTGCCTGCTGTACGGACCGTAGTGATGATAACTGAAGCCGAGAGCAACGAAATCGGGATCCTTCAATGTCTTGAGAAGGTAGGCTGACTTCTGGATGCTGATTCGACTGCTGACATGACCGCCGTTCGCTTCCACCAGGCTCAGGAGGCCCCGAAGTGGACTCCCTGACCGATCAGATTTCATGATTCTCCCTCCTCAATTCATCGACCGTCTCAAGTCATTTCGAATTTCATCTGGAATGATCAAGCGATGGCGATACATGGTGGTTTTCAAGGCACCGACGATGCTTCGCGACTCTTCCTCTATGGGGGTCGGAGTCCACCAACGATCCAAATCGATTCATCGCCGGCTTCACGACGCCAATCGTATCGCTTGTAGCTCGTACGCGACGGCTCATCGACACTCACGTAGTAGCCGACAGTATCCACATCGACGTGGTCCAGTGCCCTCAGGGCAAGCCGCTTCGCCTTTTCCTTGATTTCTTGCAGGTCACGATACTTTGTCGGATCGACCTCGATTGTCTTGAACAAACGACGCGCCATGAGCCGTCGTGACAGATCCGACAGAATGTGGTCTTTGTTCGCTTGCCATGCTTCGATGAGAACCCACAGGTGGTATTCTCCGAGTCGCGCATAATGCTCCAGATCAATATCGAGGCCTTGAGAAAAGAGGGAGTACAGAGGGTGTGTCCGCCCCGACATATCCTTCTTTGGAATTGTGCATCTGCCACGCTTGTGCAGCTCAAAGGCTCGCCTCAGGACGGAACTGAGCAGGCAGTTCCCAGCTCGAACTGTGTGATGGAAATAAACAGCTCGATACATCTGGTCGAGCGACAACAGATATCCTTCGACGGCTTCGATTGCGCGCCGGTCGACCGCAATCCGAATCCCATCCAGATGTTGGAGCATATCGAGCAGCCGGGGTAAATCGAATCCGTAACCCTGTAGTCCGGCGCATTTGGCGTCCCGCAACAGGTAATCGAGGCGATCAGCATCGAGTTGGCTCGAGACGAGCCGGTAGGTCCAGTGATCCTTTTTCCGGCGTTTCTTATCGATGAACACCGCAACCTTTGAGGGAAACTCCTTCCCCACGGCCTGAAGCGTTTGGGCGACGGACGAACCGTCTTCTTCGATGAACCGTTCACTCAGTCGTTCATGGTCGAACGGAATATCACTGTCACGAAGAATCTCCTCGATCGTATGAGAGAATGGGCCGTGGCCGATATCGTGGAGAAGTGCTGCGGCCGACGTCAAAAGCCGGCGCTCGTCATCCACCGATTCCCCCATGTTGCGAACGATCCGGTCGTACATTTCGGCCGCCAAATGGGCGACGCCCATACTGTGCGAAAACCGGGAGTGCTCCGCACCATGGAAGACGAAATTCGCCAAGCCGTTTTGGCGAATGTGCCGGAGGCGCTGGAATTCTGGCGTGTCGATGAGTCGCCTGAGTAGCCAGCCGTTTCGTTTCTGCGCATCGCGAGGGGGCCTCTTCGCTCCCAGATCCGTACTGTCGTATCGGATCTGACCGTGAACCGGATCGCGATAGAATTTCGGACGATATCGCACCCACCTACCCTCCCATCCCGAGCTTGCGCCTGTAATCATGCCTCGTTGCTATCGCTCGGTGCTCAGAAGTGTAATCTCCGGGACTTCCCTCCCATCCGTTTAACATTCTCCCTGAGCGAAGAAAAGGCGAAACTCGAAGATTGGGTAAATCTGGATTGGCGATGGACGCAGTCTGTGGGGGGATGCGTGACACACGGATCCACCAGCGGAGATCGAAGCCCACCTGGTGGACCTTATTGATACCGACCCATTCCTGCACGACGTCGTAGATTTCGAAAAGGCAGCACCTGGCGCCGTGATCACTGCCTTCATTGCAGTCGACAAGGAGCGAGGTCTCCATGTAGCCACCCTGGTTGCAACAGTCCGTGTAGCCGGAGGATCGGTCATGAAACACAGCAGACCCAGCTAACCCGGAAGGCCAGCGCGTCGTGTCGTTCCTAAACGTGCTCGACCAATACCTCGATGCCTCCTCGACACCGTGCGGACGCTGGAGGAAATCAGCCGATTGCGACGCACGAGTCCTCGCGGGGAATCGACCACATCAGCCTTAACGATCTTCAGCGGTTCGTCAGCAACCAGGTCTACAAATGATTTCCGTTGCTTTGAGAAGTTGGTACAAACCATTGGGAATGGCGTGTTCTTTACAGGCCCGGATCTCGGGCAGATCGCAGTGCAGGAGCAGCCTCGTTCATCGGAGTCCTGCAATTGTCCGTGCCAGCCGTTCCCACTCGACGAAATCCGCCGTGGTGCGGTTTGATCTGGTTTGCTGGAGCGAGGCCGTCGGGTGCTTGCATGACATCCTCACCGGAACGCATGATCCGGCGTTCGGACGATACGCCCGGTACTCGATGATTCATCGCGGAAGACTCTTTCGTCCCGGGCTGACCCGCAGGTTTCAGACCTGTCGTTTGGATAAGGCGCTCCTGCCGCGGAGTCGGTGGCTATGTCTCAGAACCGGGGTCTCTACGAGACACTGATCACCGAGGAGCTCGATGCCCGCCTCAGAGGCCTCGACGATCGGCTCGAGGTGCGACGTTCGAAGATCCATGAGGCAGAGGCAGCCGATCGTATCGCTCTCCACCTGTCCCGCATCGTCGAACGGGCCGTCGCGTCCATCGATAGGGAAAAGCGCGTCGAAGTCGGTACAGCCCTGGCCCGGCAACTCGTCGATGTCATCGTGGGCCAGACCGGCGCGCAAGCCCTTGCAACGGAACGCCCTGTCCAGGAGGGACAGGTCCTGCGGAGCATCCTCGGAAAGCTGCCCGACGGTACCGCAGAGGATCTCCGCCAACCGCTCATTCCCCTCCTCGATACAACGCTTCTCACCAACGCTCCGGGCGAGCCTCGCGTCGGAAACCAGCTCTTCGCAGAGATCCACTCCGCCGATCGCATCGATGTCGTCATGGCCTTCATCCGCCGCAGTGGTATCGCTCCTCTCCTCGATGCTCTGCGAGCGCACTGCGAGG
>CAZEWD010000012.1:13439-23057 GCA_964515725.1 uncultured Binatia bacterium (SeqCode) | reverse complement strand
CCTGGATCCCCTTCGGATGCTGCAACAAACATCACCCCTGAGGTGGCGCCGCCTGTCTACCGTCCGTTGTGCTTTTCGTACGCCTTGACGCGCTGATACTTGCGGTAATCGTAACCAGTCGCCATGGCCATGAGCATCGGCTCCATCCCACCTTCGCGTTCTCGGCGCAGAATGCGGAGCCGTTCGAAGTAGTCATGGAACTCCCGGCTACTGCGCGTCCTCCCGTCCACCGACGGCGCAAACAGGTTTTGCAATCGCGCCACAATGAGCCGGAAGGCCGAAAATCGCAGTTCGTTGGGGAACGCATCCCACTCCGCCAACGAGAGAGTTCGCACTCCCTCGTATCCTGTCATCAACGATTCGAATTTTTTCAGATCGTAGCGCCCATCCACGTAACACAGCAGATTCACGCCGTTGGCGAGGTCGAAAATGAACTTCCCGCGGGCGGCTGGGTCACAATTCAGCATGAGAACGAGTTTCTCCCCTCTGAACCGGAAACCTTCTGGGGAAATATCTCCCAGAATGACGCCTCGCGGTAGTTTGGCCTCGAGATAGTTGTGCAGATATTCCGATTCTTCATCCAATGTACGGATGACTTTCTTGAAATACTGCGGGAGTTTGCCACGCGCCTGCCGGTAGGCGTCGATCACTCGTTCGAAAGAGAACCGGTTGTCGACCCCTTTTTTGTAAGCTTTACCTACCAGGTGAAACTCGCCAATGAGACGGCCAATGTTTTCGAGTTGCCCGGAAGTCATCACCTCGGGCAGGACCTCGCGGCCATCGATATGGCGGTATACGGCCAGAGAGTGTGACCACCATTCACGAGCGTGACGCCCACGCCGGTCGGCCAATGGCAGATAGCAGGGAGTGCCGTGTTTGCGCAGGTGGAGCAGGAAGTCCAACTCACGTTTCGCTTCCATCTCACTGCGCTGATTTGCAAGTTTTATCGCGAACTTACCCTTTTGCGTCTCAAGAATGTACTGGCCCAGCGCAGTGTCGGCCGAATCGCGCACAGCAGTGACGCGCGGCAGCCCGTAATCGACTGCGATTTCGTTGAACTGCCGCTTCGAGATACGCACGTCCTCGCTCATATACTTCTACTCTGTCGCTTGCCTTCGATTTGAACGATTTCCTGCTCGCCAACGCCGGCACCCATACTCCGGACGAACGAAAAATGTCAAGTAAATTGTGCTGTAACGGCCAGATCAGCTAATGTCCGATAATCTACAATCAAGGTATCAGGGGATCTGAAGGTACTTGTGGGTTTGCGGCACAACACGCACGTGAGACAACGAACGGCGAAGGGCGAAAAAGAACTCTTCGAGCCGCTCGGCGCACAGATCGGTCCGGCCTTCCCGATTGGTGATCGGCTGCAGGAAGACGGGGATCGCTGCATCGTGTCCGGCAACCAGGGAGCCGGCGGTGAGAATCTCAGCAAGTGTCGTACCCTGATCGACGAGGATCTTCAGATAGATCTCTTTCCCCGAGCCGACCAGATGCCGCAGGAAATCATCATGTTCTTTCCAGAAGGCACGCTCCCCGCTGTTGGAGGGAAGCTTGAGGTCCATACTGACGATTTGCACCCGATCGATCACCCGGGCGAGTCGTTTCGGCAGGACACCACTGGTTTCCAATAGAATGGGGGCCGGCAGAGGATATGTCGCCAGAAAATCGCGAATGAACTCCGCTTGCAAAAGGGGTTCTCCGCCGGTCAGGGAAATCACATCGGCGGAATCCGCTCGTAAACACGCAAGGATACGCTGCGCCAGATCAGTGGCGGGAACGGGGTTGGGGAGTTCTTCCACACTCCCGTCCCGGTGATACACGCAACATTCTTGTGTGCGTTCGAGACTGCCGGGGGTATCACAATACACGCATCGGATAGGACACCCTGCAAAGCGCACAAAGAGGTGCCGCTCCCCGACATGCGCCCCCTCGCCTTGAAAAGACACAAAGATTTCAGAGAGATACGCCTGCTTCACCGACGGACGTGTAACAAACGGCTGGCAGGACGGCCAATCGCCGTCCTGCTCAATGAATCAGGGCGATCTTGAGATCCATCACATTGGTCTGCGTGGCACCGATGCGCACGAGGTCCCCGATGGCATCGAAGAAGTGGTAGGAATCATTCCGGTGCAGGGCGGCTTCCGGGGAGATCCCCCGTTGCCGTCCACGGGCGGCGGTCGACCCATCGACGAATGCGCCTGCTGCATCGGTTGGGCCGTCGATCCCATCGGTTCCAATGCTGAGAACGCTCACGTCGACTCCGTGCAGAAGTTCGGCCATGGCCAGCGCAAATTCCTGATTCCGGCCGCCTCGGCCGGCGCCGTGCACGACCACGGTCGTCTCTCCCCCTGCGATGAAACAAACCGGGCGGCCATTCGTGTTGGCAGCCAGATCCACGATAGCGTGGGCGAAGGCGTGGGCGGCGACTGTGGTGTCGCCACTCAGGGGGCCATCGAGCAGGCGTACGATTCGCCCCTGAGCGCGGGCTGCTTCTGCCACAGCGGCAATGGCCGTCTGATTGGACGCGATGATCCGATACAGGGAATGGCGAGCAACTGGATCATCAGCTTTGAGGGTCTCTGGCTCCCCGCCGTCGAGACCGCGCCTCACTAGGGTTGTAACGGCAGGAGGCAAATCCCGATGAAGCCCGTAGCGCGTGAAGATGTCCTCGACATCCGCAAACGTCGTTGGGTCGGGCACCGTCGGGCCGGACCCGATCACTTCCGGTGCGTCTCCGATGACATCCGAGATCGCAAGTGTGAGGGTATCTCCACCAATCGTTCGCAAGAGGCCTCCCCCTTTTATACGGGACAGGTGCTTGCGCACCGTATTCAGTTCTCTCACATCCGCGCCACATTTCAGAAGAAGACGGGTCGTTGCCACCTTGTGTTCGAGAGTGAGATCGCCACGCGGGGCAACCAACAGGCTCGATGCGCCACCACTGAGGAGAAACAGAGTGCCACCGGTGTGTGGCTTCCCGGCAATCTCGATGATCCGACGGGCTGCGAGAATGCCGCGCGCATCCGGTAGAGGATGTCCGGCAGGCATCACTTCGATCGAGGGAACCACGGGGGCTGGCCCATCACTCACCACGACCGCACCAGAAATGCGGTTGCCGAGCGAACGATGGCAGCCATCGGCCATGGCTGCGGCTGCTTTTCCGGCTCCGATAACCCGCAGGGGCAGAAACAGTCGGATCTCCCCGTCCGGAAGAAGGAAATGCGCCTCGTTGCCGTCACGCGTAACAGTCGATCGAAGAAGGCTCCGTGCATCCACGGCAGAGAGGGCCGCGCGAAACAGGTGAAGCGCAATTCCACGGCGGGGATCGACCCGACTCATCTGATCCATGAACGGAGCCGGCTACCTCTTGCGAACGATTCGGGCGGAACGAATGTACTGCGTCAGCCTCGCCTCGTCACCCGGGTTGTGGACCTTCAAGAATTGTCTTCGTCGACGTCCGTCGCACCCAGTTTCCGGTAGGTCCTGTCATCATCGTAACGGCGCGACGCCTTGGCTTCTTTCTCGTACTCCGATTGGCAGGCAACGCACATGTGGGTGAAGGGCAGAGCCAGTAGTCGCCCTTCGGCGATCTCGCCCTCGCACGATTCGCAAATCCCGTAGGTGCCTTCGTCGATCCGCACGATGGCTTCCTGGATCGCCTGTAGCTTTTCGCGTTCACGATCGGTCAGAATGAATTTGATTTCACGGTCACGTTCCTCGCTGGCAAGGTCGTACGTGTCCATGCCGCCTTCTTTTCCACTTTCGCGACCTTGACGCAGGTCTTCGTGGATCTCCCGAAGCACTGTGCGACGCATGTCCAAGAGTTTTTCTCGCGCCGATTTCAGGAAACTTTTTCTCATAGCTTGGCCCACGAGGGCGCCGCAAAATAGAAGCTATCCCCCACTCTGTCAACCATTGCCGTATCGCACCTCGCCTTTGAGGTCGTATGTCGTCGCTCCGGTGATATGAACCTTTTGCATGCTGCCGATGAGGGCCGGCCGATCGAGGTACACAACGCCGTCGATCTCCGGCGCCTGGGATGCGAGGCGTCCATAATTGCGGCCTTTTTCATCCTCTCCACAAACGAGCACCGTGTGATCGCGCCCGATCTGTTTGCGATTGAGTTCAGCGGCGATCTCGGCCTGCGCGCGCATCAGCGTGTCGTATCGCCGGTGCCGGACAGCGGCCGAAACCTGACCGGACATCGTCGCGGCTTCCGTATCTTCTTCCCTGGAGTACGGAAAAACACCGCAACGATCGAAGCGCGCGGCGCGCACGAACTCCAGCAATTCCTCGAAATCCGCCTCTGTCTCCCCAGGGAATCCGACTATGAATGCGGTACGAACGGCAACGTCCGGAATCCGTTCCCGGATTCGCCCCAGCAGACTGCGTATGGCGGATCCGTCACGCTCTCGCCGCATCGCTCGCAGCATTCGGTCACTGACATGCTGCAACGGCATGTCGATGTATGAACAGATCTTCGGCTCCGCTGCGATCGTGTCGAGCAACTCGTCGGTCACATACCGCGGATAACTGTAGAGCAATCGGATCCAGCGCAGGCCGTCGATTTGCGTCAATTCGCGCAACAACTTCACCAGCGTCGTGCCATCGCGGCGATCTCGCCCGTAGGCCGTCAAATCCTGAGCCACCAGGTTCAACTCGACCACACCATCGCGCGCCAGTGCTTCCGCTTCCGCCAATACCGAAGCGATAGAACGGCTTTCGTGACGCCCCCGGATCTTCGGAATGATGCAGAAACTGCACGTATGATCGCACCCTTCCGAAACCTTGAGATAGCTGCTGAAAAAATGTCCCGTGCGGACGCGTGGAATCGTAACATCAGGCAGGAGATGGGCTGCTCCCCGATACGGCGTCGCATCGGCTGGCGCTCCCTTCGCAATCACATCCGGCAATCGCGTGAAATCTCCCGTGCCAAGGAAGGCATCCACTTCGGGCAGTGACGCCTGCAATTCGGCGCCATACCGCTGGACCAAACATCCGGTGACCACCAGACGGCGGGCGGCATTACCGGCTTTCAACCGGGCCAACTCCAAGATCGTCTCGATCGATTCTTTCTTGGCTTCTCCAATGAACCCGCACGTGTTGACCACCAGAATATCGGCGCTCTCCGGGTCCAGGACCATCTCTGCTCCACCCTTTGTCAGCACACCGAGCATGATCTCGCTATCCACGAGGTTCTTCGGACAACCAAGGCTCTGGAGATAGACTTTCGCCATCGGGAACGGCGGAAGCTAGCGCCCACCCCGGGGACAAGCAATCCGACTCCAGAATGACTGCTTGAACACACCGTTCCGGTCAGGTAGCAGAGCGCATCGACCGACCGGACAAACACCGGTGAAAACAGGAGGTACCGTGAGAGCAATTGTTGCGGCAGGCATTCTGACCTTTACCCTGGGAACCGCCGTGGCCTTCGCGCAAGCCGGAGGGGTGGCGGCCCGCGTCAATGGAATCGCCATTGCGCATAAGGACGTGGAACATCTAGCGGCAAAAATGTCCCAGGGAACCGGCATGAGCGCCGACGAGGTGTGGAACGACGCCCTCGACCAACTGATCACCTTGGAGGTTCTCATACAGGCGGCCACCGCCGATGGCATCAAAGTCACACCGGTGGAAGTGGATCAGGAGCTCAAAGATCTCAAGGCTGAAAGTGCGTCAAATCCGGCACTCGCCAAGGCATTTGCAGGTAACGCCGAGGCAGAAACCCGCAAGGAACTTCAACGGAGCTTGCTCATCGACAAGTTCATGCAAAAGCATACCGCGGCAAAAGTGTCGGAGCAGGAGATCCGGGCCTATTACGACGAGAACCAGGACCAGTTCGAACGTCCGAAGATGGTGCGTGCAAGCCACATCCTGATCAAGATTCAAAACAATGACAGTGCCGCCGCCCGCAAACGCATCGACGAAATCCTGCAACGCATCAAAAAGGGAGAGAACTTTGCGGAGATCGCGAAATCCGTCTCGCAGGATTCCCTGACTGCATCCAAGGGCGGTGACCTTGGATTCTTTCCGCACCGGCCAACCCCGCTCGCTGATGCCGCGTTCTCACTCGGAGCCGGGCAGCTCAGTGACATCATTCAGACCCCATACGGCTTTCACATCATCGAGGTGACAGACAGCCGCGCTCCTGGTCTCGCGCAGTTTTCCGAAGTTCACGACGACATCAAAACGATGCTCGAAGAAGAACAAAGCGAAGAAAAGGAAGACGAATTCGTCGATTCTCTGAAGGCCAAGGCCAAGATCGAGATCCTGGAAACCAAGCCAGCAAGCAAGAAACAGAGTGCTGCCATTCCGGGTGGAGCCCAAAACGAAAAGAAGACCCCCTAGTCCGCCATACCACGGTTGCCACTCCAGACGTTTAGGGGAACTCCTGCAGCAGGAAGCCCTCACCACGATTTCTTCAGCATCGCTAACGCTTCGGGGCCGTAGAACCGTTTTCCAGACTGGATTTTGTCCTTTTCAGTAGACCTTTCCAGAGTGACCGCTAGAAGGGCGTGGATGCCGGAACGTAATAGGGCTCATGGAACGACCAATGGAGACATCGTATTGCCCAGCCAGTTTTTCCGGAACTGGCGCGGCGAACAGGCCCTGAAATCCGCCGAGTGCCAGTTGCTCGTCGCGGTGATTGCCGATGCCGTGGACTGCTTCCAGAAACATTGGGGTTCGGAGCATACGGCAGGACAGCGCCTGTTTCGCGAGGCGGAGCACTGGATCATGGAACCGGCCCAGCGCGGCTTCGATGATTCGTCCACGGGATTCTCGTTCGAATACGCCTGCGAGATGCTGGGGATCGATCCCGACCGGGTACGCGCGGCGTTACGAGGCTGGGCCAATGCGCGTGGGAAAGCTACGCGACCAGCAGCCCGGGCGAGTTGAACCGGGTGTTGCCCACTCCTGGTCCAAGAGCCATCGCCCACCTCGTTCCCAACGGACCACCCGGCAGCGGCGGTCGCCCTGATCCACAGGTGGATGGATACCATTCAGCGCGGGAGTTGTGGCTCAACCGATCGTGACGGCACACCGAACACCTGCTTGCCAGTCACCAAAGCTGCATCATCAGGGAGCTTACTGATCGCAATCAACCAAACGACTCCAACAAGCGATGCGGTGAACAGGACAATCCCGAGCCAGATCACCGGCTGAGTGAACCAGGCACCGGAACGTTGCAGTTCAGTGGGCGGCATTCGTCTCCGGTTGCGATAGCCGATAGACGTAGGCCGCCAACACATGGATTTCGGCATCGGACAGACGCGGGCTCCACATTGGCATGCGTCCCTGCCGGCCGTTAACGATACTCTCTTCGAGCGCAGCCGGGGTGCCGCCGTAGAGCCAGACCTGATCCGTCAGGTTTGGCGCGCCCAGTGCCCGGTTCCCTTTGCCATCCAGCCCATGACAGGCAATACACGTGGTCTTGAAGACCTGCTCGCCAGCAGACGCCCTCTCGGCATCGTGCGTCTGGCCTGCCAAACCCATCACATACTGGACAAGGTTCTTCGTCGTATCCGCACCAAGTGCACCCCATGCGGGCATGACCCCAGATCGCCCCACACGGATCGAAGTCACAATGTCGTTGCCACTGCCACCGTACAGCCAATCGGAATCGGTCAGGTCAGGCGCTCCCAGCAACAGATTGCCGCGCGCCTCACGGCCGTGACAGGCAGCGCAATTGTCAACATACAAGCGCTCCCCAAGTTGCTGCGTCCGTGGGTCCCTGGCTGCCTCCTCGACACTCATCGTCGCCAAATGCTGGAACTCCGGATCGAGTCTGGCCCTGTTGGTCGCGACAGCCGCCGCGTATTCACGCTGCGCCGTCCAGTCCAGTAGACCCTTACGATTGCCAAAACCGGGATAGAGCACAAGGTAGATGACAGCCGTGATAAACAATGCCACCGAGAGTGCGATCCACCAGCGAGGCAGCCGTTGCATGCCTTCACGGAGTTCACCATGCGCCCAGGCATGCCCGGTCGTGCCATCGGGTAGAGTGGGCACTTTTGCCCATGGCGCCCAGATGAACAAGAGAAAAACCACCCCGAGATTGAAAATGATCAAGCCGATCACCCACCACGACCAACCGGCGCTCATCGCTGTTGCTCCTCTTCATGGGATGGAGTCGTTTCGTCGGGCAGCGGGGTGTCATCTTCCAACGGAAGCCGTGCAAGCCAACCGAAGATACGTTCGTGCTGCGGCAGCCAGGCCCAGATCCAAATCCCGATGAATGCTGCCATCATCAACAGGATGAACACTCCGGCAAGATGACCCCAGATCGGATTCATCATGGTTTTTCACCCTCGGTCGCTGCCGGCTGTCGTTCCTGGACGACCCCAAGACCTTGCAGGTAGGCGATCAAGGCGTCGAGTTCGGTCTTGCCATTCACCGAGGCTGGAGCAGCGGCAATATCGGCATCGGAGTATGGATGACCGAGCCGGCGCAGCACGCGCATGCGCGCAGCAATATCCTCGCCATCCACTTTCGCGGATTCAAGCCATGGGTACGCGGGCATATTCGACTCTGCCACCACACTGCGCGGTGAAAGCAGATGCAGGCGCTGCCATGCATCCGAATACTTGCCGCCAATGCGCGCCAGGTCCGGACCCGTGCGTTTGGAACCCCACTGGAACGGCCGGTCATACACGGATTCTTCCGCAGTCGAGAAGTCGCCATAACGTTCGGTTTCGAAACGCAACGCACGGATCATCTGGGAGTGGCACAGATAGCACCCTTCGCGCACGTAAATATCCCGGCCGGCGAGCTGCAGCGGAGCATAGGGTTTCACATTTTCCGCCGGCTCCACCCGTAATGCCTCGACGAACAGAGGCAACACTTCCGCCAGGCCGCCCAGCGACACCATGATGAAGGTGAGAATACCAAGCGCCCAGGCATGCTTTTCAATGAACTCGAAGTGCCGGTATGCCATCGTATGGTCCTCAACCCGCAACCGACAGCGGCGCCGGGGCCTGCTCAGCCGAAGCCCCTGGCACCGGCACCGCCTGGAATATCTTCCGCTGCTTACCGGTGGCGGTACGCCAGAGGTTCCATGCCATGATCCACATCCCGATCCAGATCAGCATACCGCCGAGCCAGCGCACGACATATAAGGGTTTGATCGCAAGCAGGCTGTCGATGAACGGATAGGTCAGCGAACCGTCCGGCTGTGTAGCGCGCCACATCAGCCCTGCGGTCACCCCCGATATCCACATCGCAACGATATACAAGAGCATGCCGGCGACATGCAGCCAGAAGTGCACTTCGATTGCTCTGTGCGAGTGCATGGCCGAACGCCCGAACACGCGTGGTGCCATCGCGTACAATGAACCAATCGTGATCATCGCAACCCAACCCAACGTGCCGGAGTGCACGTGCGCCACCGTCCAGTCCGTGTAGTGAGAGAGCGAGTTGACCGTCTTGATGGCCAGCGTCGAGCCTTCGAGCGTCGATGCCGCGTAAAAGACCAGAGAGATCACCATAAACTTTGCGATGGGGTCCCCTCGCAGTCGGTGCCATGATCCGTTGAAGGTCAGAATCCCGTTGGCCGCCGAACCCCAACTCGGCATCAAGAGCACGAGCGAAAACACCATCCCTACTGACTGGGCCCAA
>CAZEWD010000012.1:11104-13429 GCA_964515725.1 uncultured Binatia bacterium (SeqCode) | reverse complement strand
GACCCGCCCACATGTACGTCGAAATCAAAGCCCAGAAGTTGACGATCGAGAAACGATAACTCCACAGAGGTTGTTGCGCCTGGCGTGGCACGAAATAGTACATCGCGGCCAGAAAGCCGGCAGTGAAGATGAACGCGACTGCATTGTGACCGTACCACCACTGCACCATCGCATCAGCCACACCAGCGTAGATCTGATACGACTTCGTCAGCGACACGGGAACGGCGAGGTTATTGACGATGTGCAGCAATCCCACCGCGATGATGAAGGCCCCATAGTACCAGACGGCGACATAGATATGCCGGATACGGCGGCGTGCCAGAGTCGCAAAAAACACCGCTCCGAACGCTACCCAGATGACGGCGATCAGCAGGTCAATGAGCCATTCCGGTTCGGCATATTCCTTGCCTTGAGTGATACCGAGTGGAATCGTCACCATCCCCAGAACACACGCGATCTGCCAACCCCAAAAGGTCCATCCTGCAAGACGATTCCAGGCAAGGCGCGTATGGCCGGTCCGTTGGATGACGTAGTAGCACGTCCCCATCAGTGCCGAGCCGCAAAATCCGAAAATGACACCGAAGGTGTGGTCAGGACGAAGACGGCTGAATGTCAACCAGGGAATGTCGAAGTTCAACTCCGGCCAGGCCAACTGTGCTGCCACAAACACACCGACCAGCATGCTGATAATGGCCCAGACCATCGTCGCCGCCACAAACAGACGCACCACATGGTCGTCATAGTACTCGGTATTGGTCATCTTGCCCTCATCGCCGAACCATATCTTCCCCGCATTGCCAGACCGCCACCACGGAATCCCCGACTCTCCCCAACCGGACCCGAAGATCCACGGAACCAGACTCTGACCTCGGCCACCACACTCGGATCGCGCTCGTGTGCCGGACGAGGATCGCAGCTCTCCTCGCCATGGCTGCCATGAATGCCGGCTCCCGCTGGCTCCTATGGCAACTCACCCACCGAGGAATCCTGCCCGACATCAGCGGCCTCATCAGGCCGCTTGGGAAAGTTTCATGCAAGCCCCCTCCCCCGGGTGACTTTCCCTCCGCGGCCGGCTTGGTGAGGCGACGTCCCGGGCATACGGCCCAGGACGCCTTCGTCGTTCTTAATGGTGCATGGCCGCAGGCTGGCCCATCAGGGATAGATCAGTTGCCGGAGCCGTCTCTACGCCCCTACTACCTTCCAAGGCCGCGGCAGTGACCCGGGCCTCCATCGAGGCGAGAAACCGCCAGACGAACAGAAGAGTTACCAGAAAAAGTCCTGGATACCCGATGCCCGCCAACACGTAAGGAATCGTAGGATCACCCTGAACACGTACAATATCCAGGTTGAAACTGAGCAGGTTGCAAGTGATCAAAGCACCGAAAATCCACATACAGGTCAGCCAGATACCCGCTTCGAAACTCGTCAGGCGACGGCTCCAGCCATGCACGGTTCGGGATCGAGCCTCCGCCAGGGACACCTGCGTTTCGATATTGCCCTCCGAGCGCTTGCCAATCGTGAACAAATCGTACGCAATCACACAGGCGCCCACCAGAACCACAAATCCAAACACGGCAACAAACGTTCCATAGATCGCCAGAGACGGGAGGACGTCGCCTCCGAACCAGTCCAGTCCCAGCGTTCTGTAAATATACACCTGAACGGTACCACCCAACGCAAAAGCCAGGGACAAACCCAAAATACCAATAAACACCAACCAGAATGCAAGCTTGCCCAATCGCTGGTCGAAGGCCCCGGGGTTTCCCAGACGAAGCGCTGGAACGGCATAGTACGCAGCACCGATGGCCAACATCCCGAAGGTGCCAAACAGTGCCAGGTGTCCGTGGGCAGGAGTCACCCAGGTACCATGAGACCATACGTTGGTCAGCGCAAACGTCATGGTGAAACCAAGGATCCCTGCGCCCACCTGCTCTAAAACGACGGAACCGACGATGAAGTAGAAGACTGGCGCGTTTTCCAGTGGCTTCTGATTCTGGTGAGCATCGATGTAGATATGCCAGAAACAGAAGATCAACGGCACCGGCTCCATCGCACTGAACAGCGAACCCCAGAATTGCCAGAACTCCGGTGTACCGATCCAGAAATAGTGGTGTGCGTTCCCCAACAGGCCTGACAGCCATACCAGAGTCACACCCCAGAAGACGGCGTAGCCCACCTCCTTCACGCTGACCTTGAAAAGCAAGACCGTCAGCACACCGACCAGGCTGATGTGGATCACTTCCCAGACGCCTTCCACCCAATAGTGCACCACGAACCATCGGAAGTACTCCTGGATATCCAGACGTGGGACGTAAAACAAACCAA
>CAZEWD010000012.1:3669-11071 GCA_964515725.1 uncultured Binatia bacterium (SeqCode) | reverse complement strand
GCTACCACACCAATCGCCAGGCCCCAATGGATCTCGTTCCACTCCTTGCGCGGCGGGAACGTGCGCAACACAACGAAGCTCAGGATCCCGAAACCAACGAAGACGATCGCGTCGAAGATCCGGCCTCCTTCGATGTATTCCAGGCCTTCCTGAAGCCATGGTTGGCCGGCCCACCAGCCCGCAATCCCCCGCATCGCCAGCCCCTGCGTCGCCACATTCCACGCCACACCGATGATCAACGCGTAGAAGAGAAGCTTGATCAACCAAGGCGCCGCCAGTTCACGCCTGGACAAGAGTGGCCCCACAAAAAGAATCGCGCCAATGAAACCCGTGAGAATCCACAAAAGGCCCAGATTCAGATGTTCAGCCCGAACCACATTGAAATTGATCTGGCCTGCCAGAAACGTCGGGTCGTTGTGCTGCACCGCGAGTAATAGTCCAAAGCAGACTTGCAACAGAAACAAGATCAGCATGAGCATAAAGAATCTCATGCTTAAACGCTGGGTTTGGTATTCAGGGTATCTCACTTTTTCTCCAATGTGCGGATGTACGCAACGATATCCTTGGCCTCGTTCTCCTTGATCACCCCTTCGTAGGAAGGCATCGTCCCCTTGGGGTAGCCTGCCACCGTCCGCGCATGCGGCTTGAGAATCGCCTCGATCAGATAATCGTCATCGCACTTGGTGGACGTACCATCATCGAACCTGACCACTGAGTCGTACAACCCGGCCCATCCCGGGCCGACACGTTTCGACGAATCGGTCGAGTGACACGCCAGACAGCCGTAGGTTTGGACCAATTGCGCGCCATGCTCTGCTGGTGTGGCACTCGTTTCCACCGTGCGAGCACCACTCGCCGATGCAACGGCCGGAACCACCGGCGGACCGTGCAACAACTCCAATCGCCTCTGTAGAGACCCTGTCATGATCCTGGGAGGCCAGCCTTCCGTATTCATTGCAGATGTATATTTGAGATATGCAATCAATTGCCCGCTTTCCTCGGAGCCAAACAGGAGGTTGGGCATATAGGTAGTCTTGCCGCCTCGTCGCACGATACGGTCCTCAGCGCCCGGATATTTCTTGTAGTACTCTTCGAGAGTAGCGGCGCCCGCTTCTCGCGCCATGTCGGCGTTGTTGAGCTGAGTCCGAACAGCAGCCTCGGTAGGCCACTGGCCCGCAGAGGGAATGAAAGCTGCCAGCCATGCGGGACCGGTGTCTTTGTAAACTGTCGTCAAGTCAGGAGCGAGGTAGGCCCCATTACCCACGATCGTGTGGCAGCCCATGCAATTGTATGCCTGGAAGACGCGCTTCCCATCGGTGGCTTGATAGGTTCGGTGAGAAATCAGGTCCGGGGTGACCTGTTTTCTTGATTCAAGGAAAGAAAAGCCTGAGAGGACGATGAACAACAACATCATCAGGCCGAACATCACGAGTGCTCTTCGCCGCTTGATCGACTCAGAGCAATTTCCATCAGGACAGCTCATTTACCCTGTTCCTTCGTTTCAGCGTCATCGAATACCGGTCCAGGTTGGATGACTCCACGGCGCAGGAGGGAATCATGGAAGAACAGCATCCTGGTAGATCCGATAAACACGTAAAAGACATAAACGGCGAAGCAATAGCCTATAATGAAATATATGTACCATGCCGTTTGGGATTCAGCCCAGTAGCCGAAGTCGCGATGAAACGGCCATGACAAGGCGAAACCAACGGCGCTCGCTATCACTGCAAGCATCAAGTCAAGCGCACGGGTGTTGATCATGAGTGGATTCCTTCCAATTGCTGAAAAGAGTTGGGCGATCCGAGTGTCCAACTAAAGGGTGACGAACGATAATCCTCGACGAAGCAGCCTCTCCGGATGATACATCAACCGCCGATCAGAAAAATGACCACTGCAGGAACCAGACCCTGGGCGTGATATCCAGAAGCAGCTTGTACCAGGATCGCCTACAGTCGTTGTGAACACGAAGAATCACGCAGAGGAGGGAGTGTCGGCTGTGCCAGCAAGAAGGTAGGCGGCGCTGAGGGTGGGTTGGTTGTGCTTCCTCTATCGAACCGATTGACAGATTGAGGTGTGAGGTCACACGTGGCCCGCATCAGATGACGGCTCGAAGCAATTATACGTCCCTTCCTTCTCGTTAATGGCATCGTACCTCCTACAGAATCAGTACATGTTGCGCCTGCCGCATGGGCGCAGGGCATCGGGTCATGCACGGATTGCTTGTTTATTTAGATAGCCTCAACCAGAAGGCGACCGTGACACGTGCGGCCCCGATAGACGGGGCCGCAGATCGATCTACCAACTGGATCAGGTTACCCTGCCCTGATCTATGTGGACCGACAAGGTCTGTCAAGCGAGGGTGCCGGTGATCGGCAGGAAAGCGGCATGGGAGAACGGCCTGATCGAGCCGTACGCAATCAGTCAGCGGTTCCGGCCATGGCCGGACCAACCATCGGGCGGACGAATCCGCCAGGCGAGAATCCCAATTGCCAGGTCGTGCTGCGGTTTCGGCGCCCTGTGGAACTCGCCGGAATACACGGCCAACGACTCGTCTCAGATCCTCGAAGGGTCCTGCAACAGCAGTGTCGGTACGCCCAGCATGCCGGAACGGACCGTTGCGACGGACGTCCCGGGCTTGAAACCTCGCCGAATCTCACTCACGGCGAGTCCAGCACGAACCAATCTTTCGCGCTCGGCCGCCAGGTCCATCGTACGATAGGCAATGCCGTGAAAGCGATCCATCGTGGAGCGCTCGGCGAGCTCAGGGATGAGTCCCACCAGTTCCAGTGTGGTTCCCCCCGTACGATAAAAGAGGATTCGCAGACCCCGTTCCGGGAAGACACGATCCAACGCCAGCCTCAGGTTCACCTGCCCGGACCAATATGCCTTCGCTCTCTCGATGTTGCCCGTCTGAATCACAACGTGATCGATCGCCTCGATCAAACCCTGACGCTCCAGCGCCGGCATTCGCTTCTCGTCGGTGACAAACTCCACAGGGACGCCCGCCCCTACCGGGCTCGGCAGATCCCGCTTGCACGCGAAGCGGAGACTGCGGATTCCGTCCCCACCGCTCACCAATTGGATCGCCCCGTTGCCCAGGGAATATCGCGGACCATCGGAGACATCATGCGGTCCAAAACCAAAAAGCGTTGTGTAGGCGCGTTCTCCTTCCCGTAGATCAGCAACCCCGATCTGGACAGATGACAACGCCGTGGAGTACATGTTTTCCGACATGGAATCGGTGATTCTCTACCACAATCCCCGTTGCGGAAAGAGTCGGGCCGCTCTCGCCTTGCTGCAAGAACGCGGCATTTCCGTCCAGACCGTCGAATACCTGAAGAACCCCCTCTCTCTGCCAGCATTACGCAAACTGCAAGACCAGATCGGACTGCCGCCCTCTCAATGGGTGAGAAGCGGCGAACCCCCGTTCAAGGAAGAAGGTCTCTCGGCCCAGAGTTCTGATGCGGAGATCCTTGCGGCAATGGCAAAACATCCGATCCTCATCGAACGGCCGATCGCGGTACTCGGCAATCGAGCCATCGTGGGTCGGCCGCCGGAAAAGGTCCTGGAACTCGTGAAATAGTCCAGCCTGACACATCCGGCCGAGGAGTTCTCGAGAGCGCACGACGGGCTGGTGCCCACTTCAAACACGCTCAGCTCAGTTCATCACTCGGCAGAGGTGGCGGCAGCGGCGGTGGATCTTCCAGGACACTGCTCGGCAGCGGTGGTGCGGCAGCGGGTGGTTGTCCCGGATGTTGGCCGTTTTGCCGCGTCTGTGCCGGCTTCTGAACGGTCTTGCTTCGACGGCGGCGGCGGCGCTTTTTCTTCTTGGGGCGCTCTGGACGTGCGATCGGCTGATAGAAGGTCGATGGCCGCTCCGGTGCATCGCGACAGATATCGCAAAGACCGCACGGCGTACCGTCCTCCTCACCAAAGTAACGCCGCAGAAAGACGGCGCGGCACTCCCGGGTATTGGCGTATTCGGAAAGCCGGTCCAGGCGTCGGCCATCTTGCGTGCGCAAGGTGACGAAACGTCCGGCAAGACCTCTGGCCTCCTCGACGAATTGTTCTGCAGGAACCGTGACGCGGATGGAATCTTCCTCGAGCGCAACGAGACCTGCTTCTTCGAGCACAACGAGCAAAGCCTTGGTCTGCCGCTCACTGAGCTGTGCTGCGAGGGTGAGTCCTGGCAGGTCAGGTTCCCGCCCCTCTTCTGCGTAAGCGGCGAGCGCGGTGCTGATGCGAAAGAGCTGGTCGGGACGGATGCGACTCGTCTGCTGCAACGCTTCGTGGATATCGCGATCCTTCGCATCGTAGAGCAGGATGCAGTTGGCGCGGCGGCCATCCCGTCCAGCACGCCCCGCTTCCTGGACGTATTGTTCGAGGGAAGCCGGTGCATTGTAGTGCACGATGTAGCGGATGTCGGGTTTGTCGATCCCGAGGCCAAAAGCGCTTGTTGCCACCATGATCGTGCGCCGGCCACGCTTCATGTACATCGCCTGCTCTTCATCACGCTCCTTGGCCGCCATGCGGCCATGGTAGTGGTGCACCGGCATGCGCATCATACGCAAAGCGCCGTACAGGTCGTCGACCGCCTTCGTGGTGGCGCAGTAGACGATACCCGGACGCCGGAGGCGTTTGATGAAGCGCGTCATGGCCCGCACCCGTTCGTGCCCCGAGATCTCCATCACCTCAAAAGCCAGGTTGGCGCGATGTGGTGAAGCGGCAACAATCTGCGGGTCGCGCATGCCCAGGTAGCGGATGATGTCGTCCCGCACTTCCTGCGTCGCCGTCGCCGTCAGGGCAAGGATCGGCGGCGCGCCCAGTTCCCGCAGCCGCTCACCCAGGCGCATGTACGCGGGACGGAAGTCGTGGCCCCACTCGGAAATACAGTGCGCCTCATCGACCGCCGCCAGGGACAAGCCCGATTGCTTCAACGCATCGCCCAGTTCGTCGCCACCGAGAGTTTCGGGTGTCGTCATGACCAGCAGAGAACCCCCCTCGGCCACCCGCTCGAGCGCCGCCTTGCGCGCCTTGCCGCGTATCGTGCCGTCGATACGTTCGACGGGAATCTGCCGGGTGAGGAGTTTTTCGTGTTGGTCGCGCAGGAGCGCCAGGAGTGGAGAGATCAGCACCACCGGCCTGGGCAAAACCATCGAGGGAACCTGGTAACAGGCCGACTTCCCAAACCCGGTGGGCAACACCACCAGCACGTCATGGCCTGCCATGGCAGCCTCGACGGTGCGCTCCTGTTCCGGATAGAGCTTCTGGATGCCAAGGCGACGGGCAGCCACCAGTCGGTCGTCGAGCGACCCTTCATCCACACACATGGATTCATCGGCGGGTGGCCCCGTGGTGCTATCCCCTGTCTTTCGTCTACGTCGTCGTGTCACGAATCAACAACCTTTCCCACGTGGTAGCGGCACGAAACTCATGCCTGCTGGTTGCTTCTTGCTGCTTGCCCATCCCGTCCTGGCAACCCGCCGCTACACACGGCATCCGCGGAATCCGCCAGAAGGGTGACGGCGTCACCACCGTCGGTCGTACGCTTCATCGGTTGCACGAGAATCGCCTCGCGTCAACCGAGTAGTGCGAATTCAGGTTGAAAACTGCAGGACGAGAACGCGAGGGAAGCGCTCGATCGGGACTTGCAGATGAGAGAAACGGACTGCACGTCGGACGTGTGGCGCCGCGGACACGCATCCCAGCATCCAACGTTCCTATCGCCGTGACATTCCCTTCCTGCCGCGGTTGTATTATTTGCACGCCCCAGCGCATCAGTGAGCACCACAATATCCTGAAGCGATATTTCGAGAGAGCAACATAGCGGACACCGCACCGGGCAAATCCGCTCTGTCCGGACAGAACGACCCAAAAGATCGATGGATGTCCGACAACGGCAAGCAATGAAGGAGACGCGATGGGCAGATTGTGCGAAGGACGAGTCGTCATCGTTACAGGGGCCGGGCGCGGCATCGGGCGCGAACACGCACTGATGCTGGCCCAGCATGGAGCAAAGGTGATCGTCAACGACCTGGGCGGCACCCGTGATGGCACCGGCGAATCGAGCAGCCCGGCGCATGAGGTGGTCGCTGAAATCAAGGCGGCTGGTGGTGAGGCCATCGCCAATAATGACGATGTCAGCGACTGGAATGGCGCCCAACAGATGATCCAACAGGCGATCGATACTTTTGGACGGCTCGACGTGGTCGTCAACAACGCCGGCATCCTGCGCGACCGTATGCTGGTGAACATGACCGAGGCCGAATGGGATGCCGTCATCAAGGTTCACCTGAAGGGCACCTTTGCACCTGCCCATTTCGCTGCCGCTTACTGGCGCGACCGAGCCAAAGCCGGGCATCCGCACGATGCCCGCATCATCAACACCACATCCGTCTCGGGGATCTACGGCAATCCGGGCCAGACGAATTACGGCGCGGCCAAAGCGGGGATTGCAAGTTTCACCATCATCGCGGCGCGGGAACTCAAACGATACGGGATCACGGTGAACGCGGTGGCGCCGGCGGCATTGACCCGCATGACCGAAGATCTGGGCATGGGACAGGGCAGCGAGGAGGAAAAGGCTGCAATGTCTCCGCGCTGGATTGCGCCGATCGTCACCTGGCTTGCCAGTCCGGAATCTGCTCACATCACCGGCCGGATCTTCGAAGCATCGGGACGTGTTCTTGCCGTCGCAGAAGGATGGCACCGCGGTCCGTCGGCCGAACCCATCGACGATCCGACCCTCATCGGGCCGATCGCAGACGAACTGGTCCGCAAGGCACGCAAGAATGCCGGCATGAACGGCCAGGACCTGGATTGAAGCGGGGAAGAAGACAGGTATGGATCGCCGGGTGAGCACCCGCATCACCGGTTCAGCCGCAGTTCCTCGGGTCCGGGCTGATCCGGAATGACTCCGCGGCGTTTTCCCGCGACTAGCAACAGCATCCACGAGACTTCGGCGTGAATCGAATCCATTCTTCCGATGGGCGTATTGATTGGTCCGCCCTGACAGCGCTGGGCACGATGATCGGCGCGGTAGCCGCCCTCGTCATCGCCACCGCCGTTCTGCGCGAGGTGCGCATGACCCGACAATGGCAGCGGGTGACGGTCACCCTCGACACACTGCGCCGCTTCGATGAAGAATGGACGTCCGACTCGTTCGCAGCATCGCGTAGCGCTGCCGCGCAGGCCCTGCTCAGCGGCCGGCGGGATACTTCGATCGGCGATGTCCTCACGTTTTTCGATGAGATCGCGTTCTGGATCGATCGTCGCGCCCTCGACGAAGAAAGCGTCTGGCACCACTTCTACTGGCCGATGGCGAACTACTGGTACGGCAGTGAGGAGTACCGTAAACGCCCCAAAAGCGGGGGGGCCGGATGGGAACATCTTGCGCGGATTA
>CAZEWD010000012.1:0-3659 GCA_964515725.1 uncultured Binatia bacterium (SeqCode) | reverse complement strand
GGCGGAACTCGAGGTGAGACACCGAAAGGATTCCACCCCAAAGGGCATCCCCGACAAGGATCAGATCCGCGATTTCCTGACTGCCGAAGCTGGCATGCAAGGCGCACCCTGCGAGGAAAATGACGATCAGGAAACGAACATGACACCTCTGTAATCAATTCCACAGGAGGTGCAGGCCGGTCATCCTGCTTAGACGGAGCTTTCGCATCCGATCGGGGAGCAATTGTCCTCGATATCGATCGCCTACCACAACTCGCCCTCTGCTAGATTGAGCGTCCATGGAGGTCACCAACGGCACACTGACAGGGCTGTTCTCCTTCGATATCGGCTACGAGATCCTGCTGGAAACGCTGGCATCGGTGTTGGAAGCGCAGGGCGGTACGGTAATCCAACGAGACACAACCCTGGTGGGGGTACACGACATCTGTGCGATGGATTTCGACTTCGGACCACGCCGGGTCGACATCGAGGGCCAACACGTGGAAGTGCGGCTCCGGCTGCGCGCTCACGACTTCGGCGCGGTCACGGTCATGCTGCAGCGCCCCTTATCCGGCCCGCTCGAATCGTTGTCGCCAGTCACCGCCGCCCTGGTGCGAACACGAGCTCTGGAAAATGTCGCGGCCAGCTTCGTGCGACAATTGTTACCCGCCGCAAAGCCCGCCATCCTACGAGGGAGCTTCGGCGAAACCGGGGAAGACTACTACGTCATCTGGGTGAAATCCTTTGACCGCCCAGTCACACCCGCCGAACTCATCGAATCACATCGTGGTCCCATCGCTCGCACCTTGCGGTGTGAAAAAGAACGGTTGGCCACCGGCGAGGCAGAGGAATTGTTCGAAACGGCGATCTCGTATCACCCCAATGACCTCGTCGTCGTTGACTGGAATGCGGCATTCATCTTCGGCACACAGGGCGCTCAGCTCCTGGATGCTTTCGAGTTTCTGAATGTCCAACTCGTGGAACTACGTTTCTTCGACCAGCGACTCGATGCCCGCATCAATGATTTCTTCGAGAAGGCGTACCGCCGCCCGCGACTGCATACGATCGCCCACAACCCTTATCGCCGGCTCATGGACGAGGTAGCTGAACTGAAGATCGAAACGACTCTGATCGCCGAACGCGTCGGCAACGCGCTCAAGTTCATCGACGACCTTTACATCGCCAAGGTCTACGACGTAACCGCCGGGCGCCTGCATCTCGACGCATGGCGCGGCAGCGTCGAGTCGAAGCTGCGCGTTGTGCATGAAATTTTCGAGATCCTCGACCGGCGCGCCGCAACACGCCGTGCCGAGGCCCTCGAACTGGCGATCATCCTACTGATCGCCGTCGAGATCGTGCTGAGCTTCTGGAAATAAGACCGGCCCCTCCATTGGTGGCCGATACCAGGTAGCGAAACCCGGGGCGAATGACAGCCGAACGAAGGCACCACGTTGTCCGCTCCTCAGCGACTCGCACACACAAATCTGAACTGCTAGCGAATTTTCGATGGGAAAACTCAGAGTACTCTACGAAACAGGAGATCCGGAACGCGAGATCGAATTCGATCTCTCCAAAGCCCCTTTCCAGCATGACGGCGAACCGGGATCGATTCTCGATGTGATGCTGGGACATGGCGTATTTCTCGAGCATGCGTGTGGCGGTCATTGCGCCTGCACCACGTGCCACGTGATCGTGAAACAGGGAGAACCCGAGCTCTCGGAAGCGGAGGAAAGCGAATTGGACCTCCTCGACAAGGCGCCAGGGTTGACGTCCACTTCTCGTTTGAGCTGTCAGGCCGTAATCGAAAGAGACACCGATATTACCGTCGTGATCCCGAGGTTCACCATCAATCAATCCTGAGAAGGTCCGGACGCAAAAGCAGATGGCGGGTGCCGAACGGAAAATCTACGAACTGGAAATCGTTCGCATTGCAACGATCGGCCCCGATACGCGCGCCTTCTTCCTACGAAGGCCACCGGAGTTGGACTTCATCCCAGGACAGTTTCTATCGTTCTTGTTGCCGATCGGTGATTCACCTGTAACCAAACCGTACAGCATCGCCTCGGACCCGGAAGAACGCGGCACACTCGAAGTGGTCCTGAACCTCGTACCCGGAGGAATCGGCTCCTCGTACCTTTTCTCTCTGGAACGAGGCGCGACCCTGTCGGCCACAGGACCATGGGGCACCTTTACCTTATCCGAGCCGCCCAAGGCTGAATGCATCTTCCTCGCCGAAAGCACGGGTATCGCCGCAATTCGTCCCATGTTGCGGCGTGCCCTGCGTGCAGGCCGTGCTTCGCCCGTACGCCTGCACCATGCTGTCGAAGATTCAGCCGGTCTCTTGTACCGGGAGGAATGGGAAGATGCGATGCGGCGATACACACACTTCGAGTCCGTTCCCTGGATCGGCCTTTCCATGGAAAAGCAGGTTGAGTCGCTTTACATAGACGGCGATTCGGACCGCTCGAGGCACTTTTTCATCTGCGGCGTGGGCAACATCGTCACGCGGTTGCGCGACCGCCTCCGGCAGGCAGGCTACGAGCGAAGAGCTGTCCAGTATGAAAAATGGTAGCCGGAGCCGCCATCGCATAAGCTGTCCATTTCGAATCCCCCCGTATACTCCAGCGCGCCCAGGTGGTAGACGCGATCGTAACTGCGAAAGAGAGGGATCCCATGTTCGCTCGTTTCAGGAATGCGGGGCTGCTGGCGCTGTTTTTCGGCGCCGGTATCGTTGTAGCCGGCTGCTCCGGAGGGGGTTCGGCACCACCACCCTCGCAAACGCCAGCACCGACTCCTACTTTCACGCTACGGGCGACCTGGACACCCTCGCAAACGCCGACCGGGACAAAGACACCGACACATACACCGACCGAGACATCGTCGCCACGGCCGACATCCACCGAGGCAATAACGCCGACTCATCCTCCCACGTCTTCACCCGTACACTCGCCAACGCAAACGCCACTCTCCATTCCGCCTACCCAGACACCCTCACAGACACCCACCCAGACATCCCCCGCGCCCCCCTGTGATCCGCTCCCGGTACCGAGCGCCGCCATGGGAATGATCGGCAGACAGGAGGACGGGACCTTTCTCGGCCACAACGGAAGGCGTGCCGGCGGCATCGGCACCAGCATTGTTCTCGATGGCGTGGCTCAAGGCGTCGTGACGCATCCCAGCAAACCGCTGGCCTTTGTCTCCGCCTACGGAGACGATGGACGACGACTCCTGGTCGTGAATCTGGACACCGGCGTGATCGTCCAGAACCTCGCATCAGGCCAGCCCCACGGCAAAGCAGTTCTGTCGGTCGATGGCAGCCGACTGTTTGTCCCAGAAGGAACGAACAAGACCGTGACAGCCTACGACGTGGCTGCAGACGGGCGTCTCACACGGAACGGCTCGGTCACGGTTGGTGAGCGTGTCGTTGCCCTACACGCGGCGGCCGATGGCAAGACACTCTGGGCGGGAATGTTCAGCGAACGCGAGTTGGTCGCAATCGACCTGCCGTCCTTCGAGGTCCGCAATCGTATCAAACTGTCCCAGGGGGTGTGGGATATCGTGGAGTTGGAAAGCCGCTCCGAGTTGTACCTCTCCGATCTGAACGGCGACAAAGTTGCCGTCATCGATACGAAAACGGAAAGTGTGGCCGCCTCGATTACCGTGCCGACGAGCCCGGCACG